>CAZVOQ010000007.1:0-19979 GCA_964628475.1 uncultured Oscillospiraceae bacterium
TATATAAAAAAAGAATGGCGAAAGCCATTCCTTTTTTATTTTGTATGTACAAAGGTTTTTTTATAAGAATTAAAGTGACTTATTTTTTATTATATAATTAATTATAAAGCGTTTTATAATTAGCTTTAATTTTTAAAATAAGGCTTACTTATTTATTTCTAGTTTAAACAATTTGTAAACATTAAGATAGCTAAGCCATAACAAAACCGTTCCCCCAAGCATAGCAAGAGTGGTTGAGCATAAGCCATTTACAAAAATATAAACAGAGATAATTATAAAAATTATGCTAGATAAAATTAGCCTTATTTTTGCATCTTTAATTTTTTTCATAATATATCCACCTTTCTTTTATTTCAAATAAAAATATTTTGAATTAAGTAAATGTAAAGGTAAGTATATTTTAAAAATATATTAAAATTATGATAAAAAGTAAAATAGATTATTTTATATCTTGCTTTGCTAAAGTGCTTAAAAGTAGTTGAAGATATTCAAAAGTATCTTTAAAAGATTCTAATATTAGATATTCTTCCGGAGTGTGTGCACCATGCGATTTTGGCCCAAGGGTTATAATATCCATTTCTGGCTCTTTTGCAAAGAAGAATCCGCATTCAAGTCCGCCGTGAGTTGCTTGTTCTTTTAAATCAATATTAAACACTTGCTTGTATAATTTTTTATGAACTTCTCTTAGCTTTGATTCTTTATTATATTTCCAGCCGCCAAAATATGCTCCAACTTCTACCTCATATTCAAAAACATCGGCTAAAGCTGCTAACTCTTCGCCCATTGCATCCATTCTTGAATCGATTTCACTTCTAGCTAATGTCCATAATAGAATATTATCATCATTAAGCTGAGCCGCGCCTAGATTATTAGAATTTAAAGGATGATCTGCGATTTCAAAGCTCATATCCCTAACAGTTGAAGGGATTGTTAGAATAAATTGAATAAATTTTTTGCTTTGATTGTATTCTAGCATTTTATCGACTGCATCAATTTCTTCAAGAGTGAATCTGAATCCTTCATCGGTTAATCTTAATTCATCTTGGATATCAAGGCCAACTAAGGCTAATGCCTCAAGAGCCTGTGTTTTATCTTCGCAAGCTATAACAGCCTCGCATGAAGAAATGATAGCGTTCATTTTATCGCCGCCATAAAAACTCACAACATTTACTTGAGTGTGCAAATTTGCATGATTTATCATTCTTGCCATTAATTTTGCTGCGTTTCCTCTGCCTTTATGAATAGTTGTAGCAGAATGTCCGCCTTGCAAGCCATCTATTCCTATTTTAATAAAATAACCTTCTGAAGGAACAAAATTTGGCTTTTGTGTAAACTTCATTTCTAATCCACCAGCACACGCAACAGTGGTTATTGTTTTATCAAGTCCGCCAGCGTCCATGTTTATCATTCTTTTTGCAGTAAAAGAAGATTTTGATAAATTAGCAGCGCCGATTAATCCAATTTCTTCACCAGAAGTGAAAACGCATTCTAATGGTGGGTGGATAAAATCATTTCTTGATAAAACTCCCATCATATATGCAATTGCATTTCCGTTATCAGCTCCAAGAGTTGTGCCACGGCTTTTTAGTTTTCCATCTTCTATATATAAAGGAAGTGGATCGGTGTCAAAATTATGTGGTGAATCTGGCAGTTTTTCTGGAACAATATCAAGATGCCCTTGAAGTAAAACGGGCTGAGAATTTTCATAGCCTTCGCTTGCAGGCTTTTTTAGAACAACATTATATGAAGTGTCGATATAGGCATCTAATCCTAAATTACTACCCCAATTAAAAATATATTCGGCAACAGCCTTTTCGTTTCTTGATGCCCTTGGAATTTTAGAAATTGCTTCAAAAAATCCTAAAACATCACTCGGCTCGTAGCCTTTGGTGATTTCTTGCATAATTATCTCCTCCTTTTGTATTAAATAGATTAAACTATAAAAATCTATCAAATTAGTTTTAAAAAGCGTCAACCATCATTTTAGCTGCCTTGTAAATATCACCACAGCCTAAAGTGATAACTAAATCTCCGTCTTTAACAATTGGTTTTAAATATTCAACAACCTCATAAAACTCATTAAACCATACACAGCCAGGAATTTTATCGGCTAAATCTTTTGAATAAATACCAATATCGTTAACTTCCCTAGAGCCCATAATCTCAGTTAAAACTGTTATATCCGCTAGTTGCAAACTTTTGGCAAAATCATCAAGTAAAAGCTTTGTTCTTGAGTAGGTAAAAGGCTGGTGAACAGCGATAACTCTATTAAATCCCATTTCTTTGGCAGCTTCTAAAGTTGCAAAAACTTCTAATGGGTGGTGAGCGTAATCATCGGCAATTGTTATGCCATTTTTAGTAGCTAATATTTCAAATCGCCTTCCAGTGCCACCAAAACTATTTAGCCCAGTAGCTATTTTATCAGTGTCTACGCCAATCATATGGCAAGCAGAAAATGCAGCTAGTGAATTATAAATATTGTGCCTGCCTGGAACAGATAAATGAACAGTTGAAATAATTTTATTTTCAAATTCAACATCATATGAAAAAAAGCTTTTATGCTCTTTTCTTATATTAACAGCTTTATAATCATTTGTTTTTTCTATCCCAAATGTTTTAATTGGAATAGATAGATTTTTAATAACGTCTGTTGTGTTTTTATCATCGCCATTTATTAAAACATAGCCTTGTGCAAGTTTTGCAAATTTTACAAACGTATCTTGTAGATTTTCAAATGTTTTAAAAAATTCTAAATGGTCGTGGTCTATATTTAAAATTAAAGAAATATATGGCGATAATTCTAAGAATGTGTAGCTATATTCGCAAGCTTCAATAACAGCTAAATCGCTTTTTCCGCTTTTTCCATAGCCATTAATTAAAGGAAGTTTTCCGCCGATAACTAAAGATGGATCTAAATCAGCTTTAACTAAAACTTGGCTTATCATCCCAGTGGTGGTAGTTTTTCCGTGAGTGCCTGCAACAGAGATATTCTTTTTAAATAATCGAGAGATTTCTCCAAGAATAACGCTTCTTTCGGCAGTAGGGATATTTAGCTCTTTAGCTTTTAATAGCTCAATATTATCTTTAAAAATTGCAGCTGAATAAATAATTAAATCGGCACCGATAACAGCATTTGCATCATGAGGAATACTAATTTTTATTCCCATATCTCTTTGAGCTGTTATGATATCGCCCTCGTTAACATCGCTACCTGTTATATTATAGCCCTCACTTTTTAATATTTGAACAATAGGATACATCCCACTACCACCAATACCAATAAAGTGAAGATTTTTTTTATTTTTTAAAATGCTCATATATCGAGTTAATTCCTTTCGTTACTATTATTAGGATATGTAATAACCTAAAATTAAATTATAATAGCGTCTAAATGCGTTTTTAAAGATTCTTCTGTTGCATTTCCAACAATTCCAGAAATTAAATAACCCTCAGAATCAATAAAAGCAGTAGTTGGAAATGTGGTTATTCCAAAAAGCCAAACAGCTTCGCCATAAGTGTCGAAATGAGTGTTTATATACTTAAGTTCATTTTCTTCTAAAAATGATAAAACAGCAGAATCAGTCATTAAATTTGATGATTCAGAATTAATAAAAATAAATACAACATCTGAGCCGTATTCAAGATATATTTCTTGAAAAAGAGCTAAATCATCTTTTGTGGTTTCGCTACTTGAATCCCAAAAGTTTAAAACGATTGGTGAGCCTTTATAATCAAGGAAATTAATATTTTCACCATTACTATTATTAAGAATAAAATTAGGAACTAACACTGCGTTTTCATCTCTATTTGCTTGTGTGTTAGGTGAAGTGCTAGATAAAGTTGATATATTATCAATTTCAGGAATAATTTTTCGTGCAAGTCCTAAAACTAAGGCTATAAAAAGAACGAGAACTAAAAAAATAAGTGAAAGTTGTTGCTTTTTTGAGGTCATAAAGAATCTCCCTTTTTTTTAATATGTTTATTATATACTAAAACTTGTTATATTTCAAATTTATTAATAATTTATCTTATTATTATCACAAAAAATTTTATATAAACTTTACTTGATGAATTTTAAAAATATGGTAAAATTAAGGTGAATAAGCAATTTATATTTCATATTTACAGCAAAAGCTAGAAAGGGTGTAAGATATGAATATTCACGACCAACACGTACACACAAGATTTTCGCCAGATAGCAATGAAGAAATAGCTGAATATTTAAAAAAATCAAAAGAGATGGGAGATAAATATTTTATCACCACCGAGCATTTAGATTTTAATACGCACTACTATGGCGATGAAGATATAATCCCGGATTTAGAAGAATTAAGGCAAGAACTTAAAATCCAAGGCGAAAAATATAATATCGAAACACTTTTAGGAATTGAATGTGGATTTCGCAGAGATTTAAAGGACAAGATAGATGCTTTTTTTGAAGATAGGGATTTTGATTTAGTGCTTTTATCTATACATGAATCAAGAACGCTTGATGTGAGTAACCCTGCTTTTTATAGGAATAGAACATCGAGCGAGGCTTATAATGAGTATTTAGATTTAGTTTTAGATGCAGTTACAATTCATGATAATTTTGATGTGCTAGCTCATATTGATTTTGCCTTAAGGTATATGTCTAGTAGAATAGAGCTAGATGAATTTACACAGAAATTAAAAGAGATATTTAAAGTGTTAATAAAAAAAGATAAAGCATTAGAACTTAACACAAGATTAATAGGAAGATATAACACATTATACTACACAGATTTTATGCTGAAATTATATCTGTCAATGGGAGGCAAAAAGCTAACAGTTTCAAGCGACAGCCACAGGGTTGGAGATTTTAAAAATCACTTTAAAAGAGTGTTGCCTTTATTAAAAGAAAGAGGAGTAAAAGAGCTTTACTTTTATAAAAAACGAACAGCTCACCCTATAAAAATATAAAAAATTAACAATTAAACAATGAAAATAAGTCGAAATATGCAACTTTAATAAAAAAAATGCATATCTAGGCTTATTTTTTATTGAAAAATCGCAAAAAAACCTTGAAAAAAATTAATAAAATGTTAATATAGTATTAAGGGGGGTGTATATTTTTGGAAAAGATGGAAAATTTAAATGATTTGAGTTATCAAATTTATCTTTTTAAAAAAGGCGAGCTTTTTTATGCTCAAAATTTTTTAGGAAATCATAAAGTTAATTTTGATAAATGGGCTTTTAGAGTTTGGGCTCCGAATGCAGTTAGAGTAAGTTTAGTTTGCGATAAAAACAACTGGACACCCGGGGTTGACTGCTTAGAAAATATCGATGGCTCTGGAATATGGCAAATAGAGATGCATGCAGAAAATTATATGTCATATAAATATGCAATAGAGAATATATATGGACAGACGGTTTTTAAAAGTGATCCTTATGCTATGCATTTTGAAACAAGGCCAAAAACAGCATCGAAATGCTATGAAAAGCCAGAATTCATCTGGAGAGATAGCAAATTTTTAGAAAATAAAGCTAAAAAACCAATTTATAATAGCCCAATGAACATCTATGAAGTTCATCTATCAGGCTTTTTACGACATTTAGACGATAATACATACACATATAAAGATATGGCGATAAAACTATGTGAATATGTTAAAGATATGGGCTACACTCACGTTGAGTTAATGCCAATTAGCGAATATCCATTTGATGATTCTTGGGGATATCAAGTGGGGGGATATTTTGCCCCAACTAGTAGATACGGAACACCTGAGGATTTTAAATGGTTTGTAAATCATATGCATGAAAATGGAATAGGAGTAATTCTTGATTGGGTTCCTGCGCATTTTCCAAGAGATGAATTTGGTTTATTTAAATTTGATGGCACTGCCTGCTATGAATATCAAGACGAAAATAAAGCACAACAAAAAGACTGGGGAACAATGGTTTTCGATTTTGGAAAAAATGAAGTTCAGAGCTTTTTAATTAGTAATGCTTTATATTGGATAGAAGAATATCATCTTGATGGGCTAAGAGTTGATGCAGTGGCGAGTATGCTTTATTTAGACTATAATAGAAATCAAGGCGACTGGATTCCTAATATTTATGGTGGAAATCATAATTTAGAAGCGATATCCTTTTTGCAAAAATTAAATACAGAAATTTTTAAAAGAAATCCACACACTTTAATGGTAGCAGAGGAATCAACTGCCTATCCTTTAGTAACTCATCCTGTTAGTGAGGGAGGACTTGGATTTAATTTTAAATGGAATATGGGCTGGATGAATGACACACTAGCTTATGTAAAAACAGATCCATTTTTTAGAAAAGGCTCACATCATAAGTTAACGTTTGGGTTTATGTATGCATTTTCTGAAAATTTCATACTGCCAATAAGCCACGATGAAGTTGTGCATATGAAAGGGGCTTTGGCAAATAAAATGCCAGGGGATCATTATCAAAAAATGGCTAATTTAAGAGCCTTTTCAGGATATATGATGGCACACCCAGGCAAAAAGCTTTTATTTATGGGCCAAGAATATGGAACATATAAAGAGTTTAATGAAAAAAGGGAGTTAGATTGGGCGGCTTTAAATGATAAACTACATAAAGGCGCACAAGATACTAATAGATTTTTGAATAATTTATATCTTAAAAACAAATGCCTTTATGAATTAGATAGCAGTGATAAAGGATTTGAATGGATAATACCAGATGATAATATTCAAAATGTTGTAGCATTTATAAGAAAAGATAGCGATAAAGATTTTATAATCTGCATTTCAAACTTTTCAAATACAAATAGAGAGGGGTATGAGATAGGCGTGCCGAGTAAAGGTGTTTACAAAGAAATATTTAATAGCGATAGCCACTTCTTTGGCGGGGCAACATATGAATTAAATAATGAAGTAACAACACAGCAAGGCGAAAGACATAATAAAGAGAATTATATAAAAATTAATATTCCAACGATGTCAACGATATATCTAAAGTTGATAAAATAAAGGGTGAAAGAAGGGACTTAGGTTATGAAAGAATGTATAGCGATGCTTTTAGCCGGCGGACAAGGCTCAAGATTATATGCACTAACACAGACTATTGCAAAACCAGCAGTTTATTTTGGCGGAAAATATAGAATTATAGATTTCCCATTATCAAACTGTATTAATAGTGGTATAGATACAGTAGGCGTTTTAACACAGTACCAACCTTTAGAATTAAATGAATATTTAGGCAATGGCCAACCATGGGACTTAGATAGAAACTATGGTGGTGTCCATGTTCTTCCTCCATACCAAAAAGCTAGTAAAAGCGATTGGTATACAGGAACAGCAAATGCTATCTATCAAAACATACAATTTATCAAAAGATACAACCCTGAATACGTGTTAATTTTATCTGGTGATCATATCTATAAAATGGATTATGATACAATGCTAACTCATCACAAACAAACAAATGCAGATTGCACAATTGCAGTTTTAAATGTTTCAAAGGAAGAAGCTTCACGCTTTGGAATTATGACTTGTGATGAAAATGGAAAAATCGTAAAATTTACAGAAAAGCCAAAAGAGCCTGAATCAACTTTGGCTTCAATGGGTATTTACATATTTACATGGGAAAAACTACAAAAATATCTAACACAAGATGAAGATAATGAAACTAGCGATAAAGATTTTGGAAAAAACATTATTCCAGACATGCTAAAAGACGGACAAAATATGCAAGCATATGAATTTGATGGCTACTGGAAAGACGTTGGAACAATAGAATCTTTATGGGAAGCTAATATGGATTTATTAAATCCAAATGTTCCGTTTGACGTTTGGGATAATGCTTGGAAAATCTACTCAAGAAATAGGAATATGCCACCTCACTATATCGCTGAAAATTCAACGGTGAAACATGCGATAGTTGGCGGAGGCGGAGTTATTAAAGGCGATATAGATTTCTCTGTTGTGTTTCCAAATGTAACTTTAGAAGAAGGTGCTATTGTTGAAGATAGTATAATAATGCCAAACGTTAAAATTGGCAAAAATTCTATTGTTAGATACGCTATAATCAGTGAAAACTGTGTAATCGGAGATAATGTTGTTATCGGTGCTCGCCCTGAAGACGTTGAAGATGTTTCATCTTGGGGCATTACAGTTTTAGGTAATGATGTTGTGATTAAAGACGGTGAAGAAATAAAAACAAAATCAATGATATATAGCGATGGGAGGAGAGAATAATTATGGCAGTTAACTCACAAAAAGTTTTAGGAATAATTTTTCCAAATATGCACGATGAACAAATCGGCGAAATAACAAGACACAGAACAACTGCAAGTGTGCTTTTTGGCGCAAGATACAGGCTAATAGATTTTAATTTATCTATGTATGTTGCAGCGGGGATTGACGATATAATTATGCCAGTGAGAAGAAATTATATTTCTTTAGTTGACCATATAGGCTCAGGCAAAGACTGGGACTTATCAAGAAAACTAGGCGGAATTAGAATATTCCCTCCTTTTGCAAGAGAAGAAAGCGGAGCGATTTATTATAAAGATCGCCTAGAAGCTTTACACACCTTAGAAACAACAATTAAGTCTTCAAGCGCAGAAACAGTTGTTTTATCCGACTGTGGAATTGTTAGCTGTGTTGATTTAAACGATGTTTTAAAAACACACAGAGAAAATGAATGCGATGTTACAGTTGTTTATAAAAAAGAAAAAATCGATTCTTCAAGCATTAATGAAAATGTAACGTTTGAAATAGATAAAACGGGCTGTGTTTCTAATGTTTTTATCAATGATGATGATAAAGGCATTGTGAATAATGGTATGTGGATTTATGTTTTAAAAAGAGAGCTTTTATTAAAAATGATTAGCGATGGAATTAAAAGAGGCTACACGAGCTTTGAAAAAGAAGTTTTGCAAAGAGGGATTAATAATCTAACTATATGCACTTATGAATATAAAGGCTTCTTAAAAAGAGTTACTGATTTAAAAACATACTTTGATGCAAATTTATCTTTATTAGATCCTGAAAATATTAAAGAATTATTTTCTTCTTATCCTATATACACAAAAGTTCGTGATGATGCACCTGTGAAATATTCACTAGACTCAAATGTTCAAAACTGCGTTGTTGCTGATGGATGCTTTATAGAAGGAACAGTTGAAAAAAGTATGCTATTTAAAGGCGTTACTGTTGGCAAAAATTCATACATAAAAAACTGCGTTTTAATGCAAGACACAGTTATCGGCGATAATGTTGTTTTAGAAAATATTATCTGCGATAAATCAGTTGTAATATCTAATGATAGCAAACTAATTGGAAGTGCTACTACTCCTGTTTATCTTCCAAAAAAATCAGTTATATAAAATGAAAAAAGTGAGAATGTCTTAGGCATTCTCACTTGTGGTAATATAGAAAATTAAAAAAAATGGCGATTATTAGCAAAAAAACACGAAATACTAAGGAAAAGGAATTAAAAATATGAATATATTATTTGCATCAAGTGAAGCAGTTCCATTTATTGCCTCAGGTGGTCTTGGAGATGTTGCTGGAAGTTTACCAAACGCTTTAACAAAAGAGGGCGCAAAAGTTAGCGTTGTTTTGCCTTTATATAAAAATGTAAAAGAAAAATATATAGATAAATTAGAATTTTTAACTCATTTTGAAGTTTGCTTGGGCTGGAGAAATCAATATTGCGGGATTTTTAAATTAGCTTATAATGACGTTGATTACTATTTTATCGACAATGAATTTTACTTTTGCAGAGAAGGTGGGATTTATGGGCATTTAGACGATGGAGAAAGATTTGCCTTTTTCTCAAAAGCAATTTTAGATATGATAAAATACACAGATATAAAAGTGGATTTAATTCACACAAACGACTGGCAAACAGCATTAGTGAATTTATTTATAAATATTTTTTATAGAGAAGATTTAAAGTTTTGCGATATAAAAACAGTTTTCACAATTCATAATATTCAATATCAAGGGCAGTATGGCAGTGAAGTTATTGGAGATATGCTAGGCATACCATTAGAATGGCAGCATCATTTAGAATATAAAGGCTGTGCAAACTTTATGAAGGCTGCTATTGAAAATGCCGATAAAGTTACAACTGTTTCGCCGACATACGCTAAAGAAATCCTAACTTCATATTATGCACATGAATTAGATGAATTATTAAATGAAAGAAAATTTAAACTTTCTGGAATTTTAAATGGTATTGATTATGTTAGCCATAATCCAAAAACAGATGAAAAAATAGCAAAAACATATCATGCCGATGCATTTAAAATGGGCAAAAAAGCTTGCAAAAAAGCTTTGAGAGAAGAATTTAATTTACATAATGATAATTCTCCAATCATTTCAATGGTAACAAGATTAGTTGAACATAAGGGAATACCAATAATAATACAGGCTATGCAAGGCTTGATTGACATGGGATATCAAGTGGTTGTCTTAGGTAGTGGTGATAGTGAATACGAAAACTTTTTTAATTATTTAGCGAGTAAATATCCTGGCAGAGTGGGGGTTTATATTGGATTTGTTCCAGCTTTAGCTAGAAAGATTTATGCTGGCAGTGATATGTTTTTAATGCCAAGTAAATCAGAGCCTTGCGGCTTATCTCAAATGATTTCTTTAAGATATGGAACTGTTCCAATAGTTAGAGAAACAGGTGGACTTGCTGATAGCATAAAAGATTCATTAGATGGAATAGGAAATGGATTTACTTTTAAAAACTATACTGGAGATGATTTATATAAAGCTTGCGAAAGAGCATACAACGGCTATCAAGATAAAGATGGGTTTGCAATGCTAATTAAAAGAGGAATGACCACTGATTGTAGTTGGCAAAAATCAGCTAAGGAATACATTGAAATGTATAATAGTGTTTTAAATTTATGGTAGAAATTTAATAAAAGTCTTGTAATAATATAGCTAATGCTTTAAAATAGCATTAGCTATATTTTTATAAAAAAAGTTTGAAAAAAAATCAAACTTTGAGTTTTGTGTATATACTAAAATAAATTAGTAGAGTTTTTTTATGAAATTAATATGCAAAACTTTGGAAAGGGATTATGAATGAATGATTTATACCTTGCTCTAACGGTTGTGTTTCCATTATTTTTTATGATGGCGTTAGGGTATTATTTAAATTCAAGGGGAATGTTCACCGAGGATTTTTTAACACGATTAAATAAGCTTTGCTTTAGCGTTTTATTGCCGTTTGTTTTGTTTTTGAGCATATACAATAGCGATTTTTCTAGCCAATTTTCTTTTGGATTTGTTGCATATGGTTCGCTAGCAATATTTATTGCATTTTTACTGCTAATGTTTTTAATTCCTAAAATGGTTAAAGAAAATGTTGATAGAGGAGTGGTTATCCAAGATGTTTTTAGGAGTAACTTTGTTTTATTCGGTATCCCAGTAACTCAGGCTATCTATGGAAATGATAATATATCTACTACTGCTATTTTAATTGCATTTGTAGTTCCATTATTTAATATATTATCAGTAATAGCTTTATCTGCTTATTCAAAAGAAAAGAAAAATTTAAAGGATGTTATAATAAATATATTAAAAAATCCATTGATTATATCATCAATGCTAGGGTTTATCTTTGCAATTTCAGGGGTAAAACTACCAAGCTTAGTAGTGAGTAGTATGAGCACTGTTTCGCAAATGGCATCGCCTTTAGCTTTAATAGCACTAGGGGCAGGATTTAAATTTTCAAATGTTACGAAATATTTAAATCAATTAGTTATAATAGTTTTAGGAAAACTAGTTGTGCTCCCTTTAATAACGCTAGGTGTGGCTGTTTATCTAGGCTTTAGAGAAAAAGAATTAGTGGCATTAATGGTTATGCTAGCAACTCCCGTTGCTGTATCTTCTTATACTATGGCTCAAAGTGCAGGTGCAAATGAAGAGCTTGCAGGGCAGGCAGTTGTAATGAGTTCACTATTATCAGTTTTAACTGTTTTCTTATGGATATTTTCACTGAAATCTTTTGGATTTATTTAAAAAGTAAATATTAAATAAGGCTGTATAGTTGTAGCAAAGAATATAAATTAAAAAAGTTTTTTAGAAAAATAAAAATATAAAATACATTATAAAGGAGAACTTATGACAGAAATATATCTAAGAAGATTAGAATTAAATGATTTAGAATCTTATTATGATTTAAATAAGCCAACAAGAGAATATCATAAATTTAATGGACCTTATTATGAAAAAGAAACAGAAAAAGAATTAAAAGCAAGAATTAAAAATATAAAAACATCACTTGAAAACAATACATATAATAGCCAAAATTTAATGATTGCCAATAGAAAAACTAATGAACTTATAGGTCAGGTTTCGTGGTATTGGAAATCGGTTGAAACAAATTGGATGGAAATCGGAATTGTTATATTTAATGAAAATTACTGGGGTAAAGGCATTGGATACAAGGCTCTTAATATGTGGGTTGATATGCTGTTTTTACAAAAAACGGAGATAGTTCGCCTTGGCCTTACAACTTGGTCGGGGAATGAAAGAATGATGAAACTCGCTGAAAAATCAGGATTTGTTTGCGAGGCAAGATATAGAAAAGCAAGAATAGTAGACGGCGAATATTACGATTCTTTAAGTTATGGCATTTTAAGAGAAGAATGGGAACAAATTAAATTAAAATTATAATAATAAAATCTAGTGCTATTAAATAACTTTGCACTAGATTTTTTTATCAATAAAAGTTTGACTTATTGCCATAAATCAATTAACATATAAATATAAAGGTTTATTAAAATAATGAGTTTATTTTTATAAATACAGCAACTGAAATTATAAATTTATCGTAAAAAACTTAATATGTAAATAGATTATAATAAGCTTACAGTAATTTTAATATTATAAATCGTGTTTAAGCTATAAGTAAGGCAATAAAACTTTTTTAAAATAATAAAGGAGATTTATTATGAAAAAATTAAATAAAGTAATAGCATTAGTAATGTTTTTTGCATTGGCACTATCTTTATCAGCGTGCAGTAAGGATGAAAGTAAGCAGATAGATAGTCAGGAAATGTCGCAAAGCAAAGAAGAAGTTTATGATTTTGAATTAACATTAGAAAATATACAAATAGATTATCTATCGTCAATGGCTTATTTAGCAGGAGTGAATTTTAATAGTGCTGAGCCTACCGAAAATTTACTAGAGCTAAAAATTTCGCTAGAGATGCTTTATAAAAAAGAAACAGGAGAAGATATTTTTGATGAAAACAATTATGTTTTTGTTAAAGATTATGTTGATGTGGCGCAGAGATATTTTGATATAGACACACAGGCATTAGAAAAAGCTTTAAGAGAAAGCGAATTATATAATGAAGAAGAAGATAAGGTTTTTGGAGTTGATGGGATAGGAAACATCAAACAGATAGAAGCAACAGACTATGAATTTGAAAATAATATACTAACAGTGCAATATAGATATGGATATAAGTATGATGATTTTATTTTTGTTTTAAACAGTATGCAAATAAAAATAAACGAAGATGGCTCTTATAAATATATATCTAATATTGTGGGCGAAATAGAATATATTTTAGATAGTAATGGCAATGTGGGAGAGTATATAAATAAAGCAGTAGACGAAACACCACAAGTCACAAACCAGCCTCAAGACGTGGAAAATGAGCTTTTAGAATTAGCCCAAACGGTGAGTGGGATTTGGGCGATTGAAAATGATAGAATCATGGATACAGAGTTCCATCATTTTTATATTAAAGATAATAAAGCCTATATAGATGTTTATAGCATTGCTGAAACTGATACAGAAATAAAATTAAAATATTCTAGCGAAATTACCCAGATGGTAAAAGATGCTGATAATAACTATCATTTAACTACAAGTGGCAGTTATATAAATTTAGATAACGGTGAAGTGCTAGTTTTAAATCTTGGGGTTCGAGGCGATTATAAAATTGATATAAACGGCAAAGAATATACCTACTTTGGAAACGATACTTATAGCGCTTTTAATTTATTTATGTATGATAGAGATGATAAGCAATTTATTTTACAAACAACAAACTATATCGTTTATCAGATTGCAAAAGATGGCGCAGGTGATTCAAGCTGGATTTATATAGGACTAGAAGATAAACAAACGGGCGGAATTAAAATTATTAACGAGGCTATTTTTAAGCCAGGTTTAATTTTTTATGAAGATTTAATTTATTTAGATGCCAATTCAAGGCTGTGCTTTATTAATTTTAAATCTAGCGATGATATAACAAATAGCTTTGCTTATTTAGATTTTAACACCATGGAAATAGTAAAGCCTGATTTAGAAATTCCAAGCGAATATTTAGATAATTCCACCTATTTAATTACTGGAGATGAAGCTGGAAATACGTTAATTCTTCACGCTAAAAATATATGGGATAATAATTACGAAGCGCAAGATATAATCCTTAGTGTTTTTGATAAAGATTTTAATCATATAAGCACTCAAAATACTAAAGTTAAACTAGGATACACAAAAAATTTAATACAGCTAACAGCCAAAAATTCAAAACTAATCGGCGAATATATAACAGGCGATGAAGGCGTTTTTTTGGAATATGATTATAAATAGGTGAAAAAATGAAATGGAAAATTAAAAAATATAATGAATTATCTTTAGATGAATTGTATGAAATATTAAAAATTCGCTCTGATGTTTTTGTTGTGGAGCAGGAATGCGTGTTCTTAGATATAGACTCTCTTGATAAAAATGCAATACATATATTCTTAGAAAATAACAATGAAATAATAGCCTACTCAAGGATATTAAATAAAGGCGTTTCATTTGATGAGATGTCAATAGGCAGGGTTTTAGTTAAAAAAGAATATAGAAAAAATAAGTATGCAAGAATATTAATGCAAAAATCTATTGATTATATACAAAGCGTTATAAAAGAAGAAAAAATAACAATTTCTGCTCAGTATTATCTTTTAGACTTCTACACAAGCCTTGGATTTCAAAAAGCCTCAGATATTTACTTAGAAGATGGTATAGAACATATTAAAATGAAGTTTTTTAAATAAAATAAAAATTATATATTAGGAGAAAAAATGGAAATAAAGAAATGGGAATGCAGTTATTGTAAAGGCAATGAATATTTATTAGCAAGGCAATCTAGCGTGTTTACTAAGTTTTATAAGCAATCGCCTGTAGAGCATGAAGTTTGCACTAAATGTGGAACAATTTCTCGTTCATACGCTATAAATTTTATGAATTTAAAAAAATAACTAAATAGAAAAATTATGAATAATAGCTTAGTTTAAGTCAGTTTATCTTTTTGTAATATTATATCTATTGGTATTTTAATTTATTTGTGGTATAATCTCTTTTAGTAAAATTACGCAATCATATCGCAAAACGAGGTAAATAATGGCTTTTTCAAAAACAACTAATACAAAACTTTTAATCGCAACTATGTTTGCCTGCGTATTTATGGGAGCGTATTCAATCTCAGTAAATATGTATGGGACAATAATGCCACAACTAGTGGATTATTATAATATTAATCTAACTCAAGTTTCAACGCTTAATATAACAAATGATTTTAGTCAGGCAGTTATTATGATTTTTATGCTATTTTTAGCAGATAAATTAGATAAAAGAAAGCTATTAATCTTAGCAACTATTTCTTATGGCGCAACCCTATATCTAGTTGGCACTGCATCAACTTATTTAGTTTTGCTTGCATTAAGAGTTTCTATGGGCGTTTTTGGCGGACTTGTAAATAATTTAACAACAACATATGTTTCAGATTTATACGGCGATGGTCGCTCAAAATATATAGCCATACTGCACACACTTTTTGCAGTGGGCAGTATGATAGGTCCGCTTTTTGCAGCTAGTAGCATAGAGTTTTTTTCGTGGCAGTTTTCTTATTTGTTTTTAGGGATAACTATGGGAGCTACTGGTATTTTATTTATAATAACATCAAAGGTTGTCGGAGTTCCAGAAAGTAATGCGGGAATTATAACAAATTCAAAAATTGTTATTCCATATAAAGAAATACTTAAAAATAAAAATGTTCACGCACTATGTATAGGGAATTTTCTTTTAGCAAGCGTTACATTTTTTATGCTGTGGCTACCAACTTATTTGGATTTATATGATAATCAAATATTCACTGTTGAAACTACAACAATTATTATGACATCAACTTCGATTGGCATGATAATTAGCCGAATTCTTTTAGGAATTCTTTCGCCAAGATTTATTCCAGCTAATGTATATTTAAAGTGGGCAAGCATACTAACAGCGATTTTATTAACTGGAATATTATTAATTCAAGGATATGTAGTTTGGCTGATTGGGATATTTATTTTTGGAGTTATAAGCGGGGCAACTTTTACAGCGAATATTATACTTGCTTGTAAAGAATATCCTAGATTTTCAGCAACGATAACCGCTATAACTGGCGCATTCGCAACGCTAGGAAGTATGGCTTTGAATTTCGTTGTGGGCAGTTTAGGCGATATTGGCTACTACACACAGGCTATGTTTATTCCTGTTGGATTAATGGTTTTATCATTTTTTGTTTACGCATTTATGTATAAAGAAAAAGCTTTGGATTAAATAATTATATTTATAAAAAGTAAAGATGACACATTTTTTTTAAATAATGTGTCATCTTTTTTATATACATAATTATACCCTACAATTTTATAGCCTTTGTATTATAAAACTTTGAAAAGTAATTGCAAATTTTGCCTTTATCATCATTACTCTTAAAATATCCTACAATGGCAAAACCACAATCGGTTTGATTTCCAATTAAAGCTTGCACTGTGTGGCTATATTCAATAGCGTTTTTATTTTCTAAAAATTCCTTACGCTCTTGCTTATTAAAATCATCCAGAGAATTAAATGGTAATTTATTTGCAACGGCATAAATTCCATCATCATAAAAAGCACCATCAAAAGAACAAATATGCGGATTTACAGTTCCAAACATAAAACTGCCACCTTGCTTTAAAATTCGATAACACTCTTTGCTAAAAAGCAAAATTTTAATTTATAGCATCATTATATATATCAATGAAAATATTAAAGCAAGATAATAAAAAAAGACGGACAAACAGCTTATTAGCTAGTTTTTCCGTCTTTTATTATAACTGAAAATAGACAATTATAAAAATTATTTTAATATTACATTTGAGTTGAAGCTTTAAATTCTTCTTTTATTGCTACTAATAGCTCTGGTTTTGATAAAATATCAATGGCAGTTAAAGTAAAGCCTTCGATAGTTTTTTCCATTTGTTCAAATGCAAAATCTGAAATAGAACAATCGGCAAATTCTCTTGAGTGTCCACGTAAATTGCCATCTTCTTTAACTGAAAAATACTCATGTATCATAGGGCAACATAAGCTAACATTGCCAGCGTCAGTGCCACCTGCTGAATTTTTTTCTTCATCAACTGTTGCAATTCCTAGTGTGCTCATTTTATCCCAGAATAAATTAGATAGAGTTTTATTAGTTATCATAGTGTCGTAATCAGCTTCAAATTGAGTGATTTTAACGGTTGCTCCATTTGATAAAGCAGCAGCCTCGCCACAGTTTTTAACTTTTTGGATTAATTCTCTTTGGTATGGCATAGTCGCACTTCTAACATAAAAATCAGCTGATGCATATTCAGGAACAATATTTGCAGCAGTTCCACCATTTGTTATAATTCCATGAACTCTTGAATCTCTGCGAATATGTTCTCTTATAGCATTAACATTATTAAATAAAGAAATACAAGCATTAAGTGCGTTTATTCCTTCCTCAGGATCTCCAGCAGCATGGGCTGTTTTTCCAAAGAATTCAAATCTTAAAGGCATTAATGAATTTGAAGCACCACTTCTTTCATAAGTTCCACTTGGGTGAGCCATCATAGCAATATCAACTTTTGAAAATTCGCCACTTTTTGCAATGGCAACCTTGCCACCGTCAGTTTCTTCGGCTGGAGTTCCATATAAAATAACAGTTCCACCTAGAGTGTCAACAATGTCTTTTAATACAATAGCAGCACCAACACTAGTAGCGCCTAGTATATTATGTCCACAGCCATGGCCTATTTCAGGCAAGGCATCATATTCTGCAAGATATGCAATAGTAGGGCCAGATTTATTTGAAGAATAAACAGCTTTAAATGCAGTTTTCATTGAGCAAAAAGGCTTTTCGATATCAAAATTATTATCTGCTAAAACCTTACAAATAATCTCGCTAGCAAAAACTTCTTCGTGGCCAAGTTCTGGCTTTTCATACATTTCTTTTGTTATTCTTCTAAGTTCTGGTGAAATTTCTGATATTTTTTGTTTTATATTAAACATATATAATAATCTCCTATTTTAAAAAGGCCCGTAGTTTATAGCTGTTGCACCAACTATAAATATAGCTCCGATAATTACCCATATTGCCATTAAAGGTGCAATAAATTTAACCCATTTACTGTATGGGATATTTGATAGTGAAAGTAGCGCCATTAAAGTTGCGTTTGTTGGAATGATAGAATTTGTAAATCCATCTCCGAATTGGTAGCATAAAACAGCTATTTGACGATTAATTCCAAGAACATCTGATAATGGAACCATAATTGGCATCGTTGCAGCAGCTTGACCTGAGCCTGATGGGATAAAGAAATTTATAACGATTTGAATTATATACATTCCAATAGCTGCAATTGATTGTGGAAGTGAAATAATAAGATTTGATAAGAAGTGAATTAAAGTATCGATGATTTGAGCGTCGGTCATAACAACTAGGATTGCCATCGCAAAACCAATCATTACAGCACTGCTAGCTATATCACGAACGCCTTCTAAAAAGTGTTCAACAACCTCGTTTGGTGAAAAGCCATAAGCAAATCCTGCGATAATACCCATAGCAAAAAATAGTGAAGCTAATTCTTGAATATACCAGCCAAGCTCAAAAACTCCGTATATTAATATAGCAAATCCAATTACAACAATAGTTAAAACTATTCTATGGCGAAGTGTCATTTTTGGAAGGTTATTTAAATCTAAATGTTTGTCTTTTTCTTTTAATTCCAAAGATGCAACAAGGCTTAAAGCTGGATTTTTGCGAACTTTTTCAGCATAGTTCATAACGAAAGCCGATGTAACTATAATCATAACAACGATTATAATTAAGCGATATTCAAAACCAGAGAATGTTGGCAGTTCAGCAATGCCTTGGGCAACACCGATTGTGAATGGATTTATAACGCCTGCTGTAAATCCGCAAGCTGAGCCTAGTGAAGCCACAGCCATACCAACAACTGCATCATATCCTAAAGCTCTAGCTAAAGCGATACAAATAGGAACAAATATAACATTTTCCTCAGACATACCGAATGTTGCGCCACCAATAGAAAATAAAGTGATAAGTACTGGAATCATTATTTTTTGATGACTTCCAACTGCAACGGCAACTTTGCCTATGCCAGTTTCGATTGTTTTTGTTGCAGTGATAACATTAAATGAGCCAGCTACTAATATTAAAAAGAATACAATATCAGCGCCCTCATATAATCCTCTTGGAATAGATGAGAATAAATTCATAACCCATTGTCCGATAGTTATCGATTCTCTTTGGATATATGTGAATGAATTAGGATCAGAAACCATTCTTCCAGTTTCTTCGTTTAAAATTTTGGTGTATTCGCCAGCTGGAATAAATAAGCCAGCAATAGCTAAAAATAAGGCGATACCAGCCATAATCACGATAGGACTTGGCATAGTCCATCTTTTTCTTTGGGTTGTTTGTAGATTGTTAGACATTTTTTTTCTCCATAAAATTTTATTTTAATAGATTGCAGTTGCACGAATATGCAAAAAAAGACTGCATCCTATTGATGCAGTCTAATATTTTAAGACAGTATCAATAGCTCCTCTGCCTATTTTGGCAGGAGTCATAAAGATATTATCCTTATAACCAAAAGATTTTTATACCTAAAAATCTTTTTCGGCAATGATACCCTTTC
>CAZVOQ010000008.1:0-15338 GCA_964628475.1 uncultured Oscillospiraceae bacterium
CGCTTGATTTTGGATCAACAGCATCTCTCATACCCTCACCAATTAAGTTTACACTAAGAATTAGTAAGAATAATAGTAGACCTGGGAAAATCCACATCCAAGGATAGTTACGCATAACGATTGAAGTTGATGCTCCAGAGATTAGTCCACCCCAAGTTGGGATTGGCTCAGAAACTGAAAGACCTAAATATGCAAGTGATGCTTCTGAAAGGATTGCTCCTGAGAAAGCAGTTGTTGCATTAACTATTACATAAGCAATAGTATTTGGAATTAAGTGACGTGTGATTTGTTTTATTGGTTTTATACCTAAAGCACGACATGCTGTCATAAATTCTTGCTCACGAAGTGATAGAATTTGAGCTCTAATCATACGAGCAAGACCAGTCCATCCAAGACCACCGATGATAAACATCATTAGGTATAAACGTAGTTGTGGATCAAGCTCAATAAAAACAGCAGAAACTGTAATAGCAATTGGTAAAAATGGGAAACTTGAGAAGATTTCTGTTAATCTCATTAACATATTTTCAACCCAGCTGCCGTAGAATCCAGCAACACCACCGATAATTAAACCGATTGAAACAGAAATTAAAGCTGCTATAAAGCCAATTTGTAGTGATAAAAATCCACCTAAAAATACACGTGGGAAGTAATCACGTCCAAATTCATCAGTACCAAAGATGTATTCTGATGATGGAGCGATATATTTTAAGTCAATGTTTATATCTGCAAGATTGTAATTAGTTATTTCCATGTATATTTTAGTGAAAAGCACTGAACATACGATAATTGAAAATATAACTAAACCTACAACTGCAAGTTTATTTTTGAAAAAACGTTGCACCATCAATTTTGAAGGGCTTACGATTTCTTCTTCATTAAATTTCTTTTTAGTATTTTTTTCTTTAATCATTTTTAGAACCTCCTACCCTTACACGTGGATCAGCAAATCCATAGCATAAATCAACTAATAGGTTGCTAAATAGAGTTAAGAATGCATAGAATAATGTGATAGTTAGTATAACTTGTTGATCACGTTTTGAGTATGCATCTCTTAGTAAGCTACCAATACCTGGCCAAGCAAATATACTTTCAACAAGTACAGAGCCACTAAATAGCGCTGGGATATAAAATCCGATTAGTGTGATTACTGGAATTAACGCATTTCTAAAAGCATGACGATAAATTATAACTTTATCTTTTAAACCTTTAGATCTTGCTGTACGAATATAATCTTGTTTTAAAACTTCAAGCATAGAGTTTCTAATGTAACGAATTAATGTTGAACTTGTTGTAATAACAGTAACTGTTACAGGTAGTACCATATGGTGAGCTAAATCTAAGAATTGCTCAAAGCTTCCGTCTGCATATGTTGCACGCACATCATACATGCCTGAAAACGGAAATATAGGAATGAGGATAACAAAAGCGAAAATTAATAACATCGCAAAGAAAAAACTAGGTAATGATATGCCGGCAATTGAAAACACTGTAAAGAATCTATCAAAATTTGAATAACGATTTACAGCTGATTTAATACCAACCACGATTGAGAATAATAGCGCAATTACAAACGCTACTGAGTTTACTAATAATGTGTTTTGAAGATAAAATGGAACAACATCAATAACATCTTTTCTTAGTGAAGTTGAATAGCCAAGTTCACCTTGAAATAGTCTGCCAATCCATTTTAAGTATCTTTCATGCATAGGGCCAACAAGCCCTAATTCTTCTCTTAAAGCATCTAAATATCCTGGTTCAACTGGTTGCTCTGGATCAACGAATGCCCATATAGGATCACCTGGCATTGATTGAACTATAAAGAATAGGACAAAAGAGATTATAATTAATACTGGTATCATTTGCATTAATCTCCATGCCGCAAATCTCATTAGCGGAACAGCTGAGCCCATGAATAATTGGAAGCTATTTTTACTGTTTTCTTTATTCATTTTAACACTCTCCTTTATATAAGATAAGAAATAGTCATTATAAAAAATGACTATTTCTTAAAAAGTCTTTTAAATTTATTCTGCCCAGTTAGCTTCAACTATAGCAAATGTCCAATCCCATAGTGGACCAGTTGCAAAGTTTTCTACTTCAGCATTATATAAATCATGATAGTCATTAGCATAGATTGGTAGAAGTGGGTTTTCAACGTTTGTTAATTTTACCCATTCTTGATATGCTTCTTGGTATTGTGCTACGCCTTCATCAGTAGATGGATCAGCATAACGCATTTCTTCTAGTAGTCTATCATTTTCTTCACTTACCCAACGAGATTGGTTAGTTGATGATTGCTCACCAAATGGGTAGATAAAGTCACTATGGTAGTTTGTGTAACCATCAAACTCTGGTGTGTATGAAGTTGCTAGAGCAAATCCGTTGTATAATCTGTCTGATTCAGGTTGTAGGCCATAGTAATGGTCTAGTAATACAGCAAAGTCAACTGTGTCAACGATAAATTCAATACCGCTTTCTTCAATTGAATGAGCTAGAGTATTGTTTAGATAATCTGGCCAAGGTTCGCCGCCGCAAGCAATACGCACGCTAGCTTCAACGCCATCTTTTTCATAAACGCCTCTTTCGTTTGTCACCCAACCTGCTTCTTCAAGAATGCTTCTTGCAGTTTCAGGGTTGTATGTTAGTGGATCAATGTTTTCAGCAATCCATGCATCGTCAATCATCCAGAAGTGTGGAGAATAAGGAGCAGCTAAAGATGAACCATAATCACCAGTCATAAAGTCAACGAAAGTTTCTTTATCAAATGCGTAAGCAATAGCAAGACGCACTTCTTCATATGCTGTAGCGCCAAAATCTGTATGCCATGTTAAGTGACCAAAGCCATGACGCGCATAGTTATTGTAAGTTAAGTTATCTGGATCTGCTTTAACAGCTTCGATGTATTCAGCTTGGATTTGTCCAGCTAACATATCGATTTCGCCAGCTAATAGCATGTCGATATCTGTTTCATTTGGAACCATTTGAACAACAACACTTGTGATAGATGGTTTAATGCCATTGATATTACCTGTGTAGTATTCATTTGCTTCAAGTTTAACGTCTGAACCTGGATTCCATTCAACAATTTTGTATGGACCTACTCCAAGTGGGCTTGACATGTAGTTTGCAGCTATCATATTAACATCGATAACTCCGTCTGGAGCCATTTGATGTTCTGCATACATATAGTAAGCAAATTCAGTTTTAATTGTAAATGTTGGCTCTGCAACTGTAAATGCGATTGTGTAATCGTCAATTACTTCCATACCTAGTAAAGATTTATCCGGTGTTCCAGCAGCAGCTGATGCATAGTAAGCATCAAAACCTTTTAAGAATCTTGGTTGAGATGAACCTGAACCTTTTGCTTGTAGGAATGTTGGATCTGAATACATATAGTATGTAAATGCAACGTCAGCAGTTGTGAAATCTTCTCCATCTGAGAACTTAATGTCTTCTTTTAATTTAAAAGTCCACACTTGGTAGTTTTCAGATTTTGTATCTGCCATTGAAGCGATTTCTGCGTTGATTCTAGTAACTTCAGCGTTTGCAGCATCTAGTGCAGCTTGATCAGCTTCTTCTAGTGTTGCATTTTCATCAGTTGCTTGTGCTTCAGCAAGTTTTGCACCTAAATCAGCAACTATTGCTTCTTGAGGTAGTCTTTCTGCTACTAAAGCTTCAACTTTAGTTTGGTATTCTGGATCATAGTCAGGGTTAGCAACATCTTCTGTTGTGTAGCTATCTAAATAATGAGCTAGAACTAATTCGTTTTCAGCATTTGGAGTAAAAAACCCTTCATTACCGTCAACTAGTTTACGAACGTTATTATCATATGATGAGTTACCCCAACCTGACATAAATTCGCCTGCGAATGTTGTGTTACCTGCGATAAAAGTTCTTGATGAAGTTGATGTACCTTCACTTGAACCTTCTTCAGCAGATGGATCGCTAGCACATGCTACTAAACTTAATGTTAATGCACTTGCTAAAACGATTGCTAATAGTTTTTTCATTTTCTGTTTCCTCCTAGTTTTATTTTGAAAATTAAATCTAGTATAATATATTTTTTTTTTAAAGTCAACACAGTTTTCTCACACTTTTTAATAAAACCACTTAATTTTATTAACTTAAATCCATTAATGCCGAATTAAACAAAGCATAAACAGGCAATATTCTTAATTAAAGTCTGTTTATAACCTTTATCACCTTTTTACATATTTTTGTTTGTCTAAATGTACCAAACTTTCACACTGTAAATAAGGTCAGATTTTCATTTTAACTAAAATAACTAAGTTTTATTATATTTTTTGCAATTTTACTTGACAAGATTTAGCATTATTTTAATTTTTAGTCAATTTAATTGCATTTTATTTCATACATATCTTAATTTTCTTAAAAACTAGTAATACACTTTTTAATAATATCGATTGCATTTATAGATATTATTAATAGGTATATTATATTATATACTATATTAATATATATTATTTTATAAACTTTGTATCACATTCATATATCTTAAAATTCTTTTTAAAAGGAATAGCTAAGAAATATAGCTATTCCTTTTAATTTAATAATTATCCTACCCAGTTTGCTTCAACAATTGCATAAGGCCAGCCCCACATTGGACCAGTTGAGAAGTTCTCTAAATCTGCATTGTATAAATCGTGGTAGTCATTTGCGTAGATTGGTAGTAATGGGTTTTCTGTATTTGCAAGTTTTACCCAATCTTGGTAAGCAGTTTGATATTGAAGAACACCTTCATCAGTTGAAGGATCTGCAAAACGCATTCTTTCTAGTATTTCATCATTTTCATCGTTGCTCCAACGAAGTTGGTTTGTAGATGCTTGCTCGCCATATGGATAAACATATTGAGAATGGTATGATGAATAGCCATCGAATTCAGGTAGTAAAGCTGCTGCTAGTGCAAAGCCATTATATAATCTATCTGCTTCTGGTTGTAGGCCATTATAGTGATCTAGTAAAACAGCAAAGTCAACTGTATCAACTGTAAAACGAATACCACTTTCTTCGACAGAGTTTGCTAATGTGTTATTTAGATAGTCTGGCCATGGATCGCCACCACAAGCAATACGAATTTCAGCTGTAACCCCATCTTTTTCATATATGCCTTCAGCATTTAATGTCCAGCCCGCTTCTTCTAATACTTCTCTAGCTTTTTCTGGATTATATGTTAGTGGATCAATATTTTCAGAAATCCAAGCATCATCAATCATCCAGTAGTGTGGTGAATATGGAGCTGATACTGATTTACCATAATCGCCAGTCATAAAGTTAACAAAAGTTTCTTTATCAAATGCATAAGCAATAGCTAAACGCATTTCTGGATACGCTGTTGCCCCAAAGTCATTATGCCATCCTATATAGCCATAACCATGACGATCGTAGTTATTATAAGTTAAATTTTCTGGATCTGCTTTAACAGCTTCGATGTAGTCAGCTTCAATTTGACCTGCTAATAAATCTACTTCGCCAGCTAAAAGCATATCAATATCAGTTTCAGTTGGAACCATTTGCACAATTACATCAGTAACTGCTGGTTTAAATCCATTAATATTTCCTGTGTAGTATTCATTTACTGTAAGTTTAACATCTGAGCCTGCGTTCCATTCAACAACTTTATATGGACCTACGCCAAGTGGATTATTTACATAGTTTGCATGAATTACATTACAATCAATAACTCCGTCTGGTGCTAGTTGATGTTCTGCATACATATAGTATTCAAATTCACCTTTAATTGTAAAAGTTGGCTCTGAAACTGTAAATGAAATTGTGTAATCATCAATTACATCAATTCCAAGCAAAGATTTATCAGGAGTTCCAGCTTCTACTGAATCATAATAAGCATCAAAACCTACTAAGAATTTAGGCTGATATGCACCTGAGCCTTTAGCTTGAATAAATGTTGGATCTGCATACATAAAGTATGTAAATGCTATATCAGATGTATTAAAATCTTCGCCATCTGAGAATTTAATTCCTTCTTTAACTTTAAAAGTCCAAACTTCATATTCTTCAGATTTAGTATCTTTTAATAGTGCAATTTCTCCAGCAATTCTAGCAACTTCTTCTGTTGCTGTTGCTATAGCTGCTTCATCTGTGCTATTTGCTAAAGTATCTTCATAAGTAGCGCTTTCTGCTGTTAAAGCATCTACTTTTGATTGATAATCTGGATCATAATTTGGATTAGCTATCTTTTCTGTTGTATAACTTTCTAAGTAATGTGCTAAAACAAGTTCACCCTCTGAGTTTGGTGTAAAAAACCCTTGGTTACCATCAATTAGTTTGCGCACGTTTGTGTCGTATGATGATGCACTCCAACCAAGAATAAATTCCCCTGCGAATGTGGTGTTACCCGCGATAAATGCTTTTTGTGTTGTAGCTGTGTCGGTTGCTTCACTGTCTGTTGCTGTGTCACTTGAACATGCAACTAAACTTAATGTTAAAGCTGCGGCTAAAGCGATTGCTAATAGTTTTTTCATTTTTATTTCCTCCTCATTTCATAAATGTTATTACAAGTATAATACGAATTTTTAAAAAGTCAATATGTGAAAAAAAGTACATAAACTTAATTAAATTAAGTATTTTTTACTTTACAGTAATTTATAACAGCAATTTTACAGTTAATCGCTTTGATTTAAATATCGAAATACGTCTTTTGTATTTTTATACCACATTTAGTGGTAATTTACACTAAAGTTTCACTAATTGTACATGCTTATATTTTCATTTTGTACAATGCCACTGTAATTAATTAAAAAAAAGCTAGTGTTTTCGCTCTTAAATTGTCATTTTAACCAAAAAAAATCATTTTGCATAATTATTCACCCGATTTATATTTATTCATTATCTATATTTTTTCCACAAATGAAAGTGCGTGCATAGCTTAAATTTTCATAAAAGCTATGCACGCACTAATTATACATATTTTATTTATCGTTTAAAGGGGCAATTTTTGCAATTAGTAAATTTAACAACGAAAGAAATGCTGCAAAAAGGAATATATAATGCGGTCCAAAAGATGCCCAAACCCATCCACTTAAATAAGAGCAAATAATTGCTACAACATGATCTAAAGACATGCCAAATGATATAGTTGGCATCACTTCACTTTTATCTACTGCTATATTATTCAAATAAACTGTTCTAATAAAGCCCATTTGGCTAGACATTCTATCGACTATAAATATTATAAAAGTAACTATAGCGGCTATTCCAGCTGCTTGAAAATTGCCAGTAGTGATATTATAAACCATATAAGCAAAAGCAAGATAAACTGCAATAAATGATAACGCATCTGCATAAAGCATTATTCTTATCCCAAATTTATCAAGGCATCTTCCTAAAAATGGCATAAAGAATATCCCCAGTACGGCACTACACATTAATAATAAAGACATTGTATCTGCACCTTGCCCTAATATATCAACAATAACCCAAGGAGCGTAAACAATAACAATCTGCTTTTGCACTCCGTGCATGGTGGCTAATATATAATAATATTTATATTCTTTTCTTATAACAACTTTTTGTGGTGAATATATAGATGAGGCAACGCTTTTATTTAAATATATCAATAACACAGCTGCTATTGCAAAACATATACCTGAAATTAAAAATGAGATTTTCACATCTGTTTTAAAAGAGAATAAATTATATCTAAATCCTATAAACACTATAAAAGATGCAACTAGGCTAAAAGCAGTATACACACCTTTAACATTGCCTATATGATTTCCTAGTTTACCATCATTTTTCGCCGAAAATATAGATAATGCTAGAGAATCCTGAAGTGGCAAATATATATGAACACCCATTGAAAATATAAAAAGCACTGCTGTCATCGTGTAAAAATTAGGAGTCCAAAATGCTAATATAATTATCCCCACCATAGATATAGATTGTGCTAATGCCGCTATTTTTATATCGCCTAGTTTAGCTAAAGCTGTTATCACAAACACAGCAATAACTCCTGGAAATTCACGTGGAATTTCTATAAATCCACGTTGCACAGCTGTTACATCATAGGCATCTTTAAAATAGTTTGCTAATATTTGATCACTAAATCCACAAGCTAGGGCAACAAACGATACCGCTATTAAATATATTAAAATTATATTTTTATTTTTTAATTCTATATTACTATTATCATTAATTTGCTTTGTTTTCATTTTTACACCTCTTTCATTCAACATCCTAAAATACAATTATATATTAAATAATTCAAAAAAGCAATTTATTAAAAGCAAAAAACGGTATAGTATATAATAATACTATACCGCTATTTTTATTTAACTAATTTTTCTATTCCTGTTACAACAGCGCCACCTAAAACCATTGCAATTATTGAAGTTAAAATAACTTGAATATTATAGCTTGCATCAAAAGGAATTATCATAATACAGCTAGCTATTACAAGCCCAAAAATAAGGCTCATAGTTGCATTGTGGTTTCTTTTTAATGCATAGGCTGTTAGTTTAGAACTAATAACAATTCCAAGCAATATACCAAAAGCCATAAACCCTAGTGGTATTATTACGTCCATTTGAAATGTTGTAACGTTTGCTACAAGTGAATTAAATAAGTAGTATTCTCCTAGAATTAATAGCAGCATACTCCCACTAACTCCTGGAATAAACATTGCTGCACCTGCAATTATGCCTAAGAAAATCATTTTAATTAAATAAAATATTTCAACATCTGGAAAATTTGTTATAACCATATTTGTTTCTTCTGGTGCAAGTAAAACCATTGCTAATATAACTGCACAACCTATAATAAATGGAGCTATATTTATTTTTTCATTTGGCATTTCTTTTCTTTTTAGTAAAGGAATAGAAAACCCTATCATACCTAAAAAGCAAAATTTTGTTTGGGTTGGAAAGTTTGCTAATGCAAATTCTATAATATTTGCAAAAGTTACAAGCCCTATGACTACTCCAACTAATAAAAGTGCAATGTACTTTATATGTTTTATTTTTTCCTCTATACTGCTTTTAGTTGAAAGTATCTCACTTATTGCAGTCATAACTGGTGTGAATATCCCGAAAATAACCATCATTGTTCCGCCACTTACGCCAGGAATGATATTCGCTACGCCTACAATAAATCCACCGATTAATAATTTTAACATAAATCTTTTCCTTATAATTTCATGAAAATTTAGAGCTTTTTTTCTCTAATGTTAAACATTTTAACACATATTTATATTATATTGCAAGAAAAATATAAATAGTATTATTTAATTTACATTTTAAATAAACCACAACAATAAATAATCTATTGTTGTGGTTTATAAATTTTAATTATGCTTTTTGTTCTTCTTTTTCTTCTTTAGCTTTTTTACGAGCAAAGAATGAAACTATTAATTGAATAAATGCTATACCAAGCATTAAAGGAGTTAGCGAATCAATATACACCATTGCTAAAGACATATCTTCTGTTAAGAAGAATATTATTAATGATGCTAGTGCAATAATTGCGCTTAGAATTCTTAATGAGCCTTTTCTTTTTAGTTTTGCTTTTTTATCTTCATCTTGCGTTTCTTCATCTTCTTCATCTTTTTTAGAGTTTGTAAAGTATGTAATGAATAAACTTATTGAAATAAGTGCAGTAAATAATGCTGCAATTAAGTTTACTAAAGCCCATGCTCTTCTTTGCCCACCAAACGGCACATTTGATTCTCCAATTTCAACATTAACATCTTCTATTAATGATGAAACTTCATCTTCTGTTCCAGCTTGTGGTTGCTGTGTTGGCTGTGGTTGTGTTTCATTTTCTGGCTCATCTGGAGTAGTATCAACTTCTGTAACTGGAGCTACAACAGTTTCATCTTCTGAAGAGGTTACATCTTCTGAAGAAGTTTCGTCTTCTACTTCTTCTTCAACTACTTCTTCCCATAATGCGTAAATAGTTGTATCTTCTTCATAAACATAGTTTAAGCTTGTTTTATCGCTAGTTTTTTCATTTCCAGTGTACCATCCTATAAAGTTAAATCCTTCTCTTGATGGAACTGGATACTCTTCTAATTTGCCTTCTTCATTAACTGGTTTAGTTAATTCAAATTCTTCTGGAAGCTCATTTCCACCATTCACATCAAACGTAACTAAGATTTGTTCCCAAACTGCATAATATTGAACATTATTTAAAACTTCTGTTTGTAAATCAGTAGCTTGCATTGCATCTTCTATTAATGTGTCTGCTGTTTTGCCCCAAGCAATAAATTTATACCCTACTCTCGTTGGATCTGCTAGTTTTTCACTACTAAAATCAAATTCGCCTTTATATGGAGCAGATATTTCTTCAAAAATAGATTCATCAACTACATTATGATTATTATAAAATGTTGCAACATAATCTTTTGGTGTTATTTCAATATTAAACACTGTATTTACACCAAGAACTTTAGCAACTGAGCTATCGCCTTCAAATGTATAATGCTCTTCATATTCTTTTAAAGCATTTATAACTTCTGTAACATTTCCAGCAACAATATTATCCCATCTATTAGCATTTATTTGTAGTGAATCAATTGAAATACTATTGTCTTCTTTGGAATTAAAATTAACTGTGTACACAACTGGATCACTAATTTTTTCATAATAGAAAGTTACAACTTCATTGCCACTAGATACATCTTTGAAAACATATTTTTTGCTAGCTGATGTTACAACTCCATTAGAAAAATCAACTAATCTATACCCTGTAATGTCTTTGCCATATACAGTTGTAAAGCTATTTGTATTTGTAGTATTTAAATAGTTTGGAGCAATTCTTTCTCCGTTTGTATCTAAATATTCCACTGTATACGGATATAATTCAGTTTCTATCTTTTTATAAGTAAATGTTGCAGTCGCCTCTTTATCTCCTACAACATCTATTTTCATTGAAGATTCATCAGCTTGATAATATCCTGCCGCCCAGCCTTCATCAATTAAATCTCTTGAAGTTAATGGATAAACTAAAACTTGGTTGCCTGCTTTTTGATTATCAACTGTGTACGTTAATGTAGATTCCATATCGCCTTCTAAAACGTGGATAACTCTGTATGACGCACTTTCATTTAAAATCCATTTAGCTGTTACAGTTATATCATCTGTCAATTCTTTATCAAATAAGTATTGTTCTTCGCCTACATACCATCCAGCAAAAATCATATCTGGATTTTGGTTTTTTAATTCATATCCAACTGGAGATGATATTCTATTTTCTGGAGTTGATATTAATGATTCATCATTAGATTTTTCGCCTTTTGCATCTATTAAATATCCTCCGTTAGAATTATCTGCATTAAATGTAATTTTAGGTGCATCCCATTTAGCAAAAACTGAGATATTATCACTTGGCATCACATCATTTTCCCAGTCAACTGGCGTTATTAGTTGTGGTTCATAGTACCAACCACCAAATGTATAGCCATCTTTTTGCATTAATGAAGCATCAGGCATAAATTGATATTCTTCTTTTATCCCTTGTAGTGGCTGCTCAAACATAAGTGTTTTTGTAGCTATAGAACTTGAGTTATTATATTCTCCACCTTGTAAATTGTAAGATAGTTTATAATCATTTCTTGTATACGTGAATTGTGATAATTCATATGCGTTACTAACTTTAGCTCCTGAATAAAGCGAAAGGGTATTTTTTAAACCTACTAAAATTTTAGGTGTATAGTTTCTTCCTATGTTTCCAAGCCCTGGTTGAGCATAAAATTCGCTATAATAGTATGTAATTCCATTTTTTATTATTATTTTATCAGCATCTTCTGGAGCCACTTCTTCTGGAAGTGCCTCGAAATAATAAAATACATCAACAGTTGTATCTAAAGCATCATATCTAGTTATAGTTGCTGTTGTACCACTAGTAGGAAGTAATTTAGTTGTTATACTTGAATGCCTAGTTACTGGTATAGAATCAGAGCGAACATACCAACCTGCAAAATTAACATATTCTGTGCCATCTGCATTGTAAACTCGCCCGCCTTGGGTTTTAGATGGCCATATAGCATCAACATCTTGCTCATATTTTACATTTATTGAATATAGTTCTTCTTTATATTCAACCCCATTAAATACTAAATAGCAGTCTGTGATACTACTAGCATTACTTTTTTTAGTAGGATTAAATGTTAAAGTATATAAGTTTTTTGTGAAGTACACATTTATAACTGTAGTTCCATCACCTTTTATAATAACACTATTATTATCAACATCGCTCCAGCTTTTAGTAGCGTATGAGATATTGTCAATACCTGCTGGTAATTTTGTTATTTCTTCGCCAGCGTCTGCTGTAAAAGTTTCTGATTTATAAAAATTATAGTTTTCTGTGTTATACAGTCCGTTTTCTTCTGTTAGTTGAACACCTGGAACTGCATCTGGATCTTCTAAGAAATAAACAACACTATATGTCACTTCTTCACTTTCCCAAATTGCTGTATACTCTAAGTTTTCAGCTGGCATAGTTTTTGGGATCGGATTAACAGTGTTAACATCGTTTGAATTTTTATCAATAAATTTAACAAAGTTATATCCAGTTTTTGTTGGATTTGAAGTTAATCTTTCAACTGATTCTCCGTATCTTAACTTTTGATTTGCTATAACACTTCCGCCGTCAGTATCAAAAGTTATATAATATACTTTTCTATCAAATGTAAATTTCATTTCATTATTTATTTCTTCGCTAGATATAGTTATTTCTTTATCTCCTGAAATATTAGTAAAACCAGTTGTATTTAATTGCTCTTCACTAAAATATTTAACTAAATCATTTAAAGATATTTTTTCTCCGATTGGCGCTGTTGCAGTGAATGTTTTATCTGTATACCCTACACCGTCAACATTCTGCATTGAAAATATAACTTTAAATTCAAATTCAGAAATATCTTTTTTATAAGTTACTATTGTTTCTTGATTAGACTCTCCACCTGTTAAATTAATCGTAGTTAGATTAGCAATAGCTCCTGAAATCACTGGAGAATCAACTGATAATGTTTCTAAATTAACTAAATCTACTGAATATGAAGGGAAAGCCATTGTATTATCTTCATAAACATATTTAATTGTATAAGTTGTGCTTAAATCTTCTATTTTATTATAAACTGCATATAGCGTGATAGTTTGTGGAGTAGTAGCATCTTCTACTGATACTAAATTTGGAACAAAAGTATCGCCATTTATTAACTCGTTAGAACCCGCTGAAGTTGACCACCCTTCAAATGTGTAGCCGTCTAATGCAAGTGATACTGAACTTGATAAGCTTTCTGGATATTTCACACCGTCACCAGTGTAAAAATGCACACCATCTAAGCTAATATTTTCATTGTTTTGTATATTAACAAAATTTACTAAGAATAATGTTTGAACTCCCGTGTCACTTTCTATCATCATTGGAATTTCGCCACCAAATAATGAAGTAAACATTGGAGCACCTTCAAAAGCAACTACTTCTTCTGATGAAGTCGCTGTTTCTTCCGATGAAGCTACTGTTTCTTCTGATGAAGTTACTGTTTCTTCTGATGAAGTCGCTGTTTCTTCTGATGAAGCTACTGTTTCTTCTGATGAAGTTACTGTTTCTTCTGATGAAACTTGTGATTGCTCTTCTTGAACTGGTACTTGTGGTGCTGGTGTTTCAACTGGAGTCTGCGTTGCCACTGGTGCAACAGGCTCTGGCGTTACTTCCGGAGCAACATTTGCAACTTCTTGAGTTTCAACAACTATTTGTTCTTCTGTTAAAGGTATTTCGCTTAATGCTTCAAATGCTGCTGCTGGATTCGAAAATACCGATAGCATTAAAACTAATGCTATAACCAAGCTTTTTGTTTGTTTAGTCTTTAGTTTTTTTAATTTTTCAAACATGTTTTTCATTTGTCCTTTTTTAAATTTGTATTATATTTATTATATTTATTTTTTATATATTTTTTCAATGACAATATTAGTATATCATAAAAATTGTTACATCGTTGTTACATTTTTGTCATTTTAACAATTTTTGTCATTTTGACTAATTAAATGAAATTTCATTGGCTATTACCTATGCTTATTTCAAAAAATAACCAAATTTATATATTGAATTCTGTAATAAATGTATTTATTTAAAAGTAAAACACTATATTTAGAACTTTTAATTATTTTTCTCAATTAAAAATTGTGAACAAAAATAAGAGTAAAAATTAATAATTCTAAACATTTTTACCCAAATATTAACATTTTTAATTTTTATGTAAAAAAAAATGTTACATTTACAAACTACAGATTGCATTTATTCCATATTATTATAACATTTTGATATTCAAACTTGAAATCACTAAATTATTTTGTTTACACTAACTTAAAATGCTACTTAAACTTTAATTTTTTCTCCTATGCATCAACTATGCCATTTGCAGTAATTTCATTAATTCAGCGTATCCTATTTTTATTATCAAAAAATCATCTAGAATTTAATGATTATAAAGACAAATTTAACTAATTCCCTCTAATTTAATAAACTAGCTCCAAAATTAATATTTGGAGCTAGTTTATTTTAATATAGCTATTGTTAATTTAATTACGTAATTCTCAATTCCATCAACCGATAATTCATCTAACACCATATACTCATAGAAATATTCACCTAGATTAATGCTATTCATTTTCGCATATTCAAATATTTTTTCATATCCTTCATCAATAGTTAAATATCCGTTTTCATGATAGTATCTTAAATATTCCCCTTCTGGTTTTATCAATGTATTTGTGCTAAATGCAGAAGATTTACTAAAATAATAATCAAAATATGTTTTATTAAAAAAATCTTCATTTTTAATAATATGCCCCACTGCACAAGGAAAATTCAAAGCTACATCATTTGATTTTTTTATATGCTTTGCAAATGTTGAATAGTAATCTTCCTTTTCACTTTCAGTAATAAAAAGTATCTCTTTTTTCTCATAAACAACTTGAACTTCATTTGAAACATTATTAAAATACTCTTGAATCGCAACTTGTTTTTCTTTTATTAATTTTATTGTATTTTTAATGTTTTTCATCTCTTCTTCCAGCTTTTTTTCGTGCTCTCTTAAAAGTGCTGTGCAATTTTGCGGTGAGCGAGTTATCATATACTCTTTAATTTCCGATAATGAAACACCCATATCTTTTAATGATTTTATAACAAAAAAAGTTTCTATTTGAAGTGTTGAATAATTTCGAAATCCATTTTCTGATTTTTTCACAGGTGAGAAAACACCTTCTTTATCATAGTAAAACAAAGTGTGCTTTGACACCCCAACTAACTCTGCAAATTCACTTGTTGTAACAAATTTCTCAAAAATAAATATTCCC
>CAZVOQ010000008.1:15349-19863 GCA_964628475.1 uncultured Oscillospiraceae bacterium
TATAGAGTTACTCTATAGTATATAATCATATTATAACAAAAATACACCCAATTTCAAGAAGGAGATTTTTTATGAATTTAACTAAAAAAAACGTATCAAAAAAACTAAATGATTATAAGGAGATAAAAGCTTTTATGAAAAGAGTTTTTCCAAAAGAAGAACTTATGCCAATTTGGCTTATAAAAGCCTTATGCCTACATAAAAACTATAATTTTAACGCCTATTATGATAATGATATTTTTGTAGGTATCTTATTTACAATAACCACAAAGGAAACTCTTTTTGTGTTTTATATTGCTGTAAATGATTCAATTCATTCAAAGGGGTATGGTTCTAAATTACTACAAACGCTATTTTTAGAATATAAAGAAAAAACGATAACTCTTTTTATTGAAACTATGGATGATAAAAATGCTATTAATTATAATCAACGCATTAAAAGGCTTTCGTTCTATGAAAAAAATGGGTTTATATACACAGGCATAAAAGCTGGATTTAACCAGCCATTTGTTGATATTTTATCAACTGATAAAGATTTTGATATTAAAAAAGCAAAAAAACTTATGAAATTTATACCGATGAAACTTTTTTAAGTGAAAATATATAGTAACTCAATTAATATAACACCCCTTAAAAACCTTATCATTTATTCATTATATCCAAAAACTTACTATGATATAATATTTCTTTTTTGTTTTTAATCGCATATTCAATTTCAGATTTAACAGATGAGCCGATATATCCATTAATATCAACAACATAAATCCCATCAGCTAAATCTATTTTTTTATAATGCAAATCTCTTAATATTTTTAAAACTTCACCACTCACAACATCATTACTTTCATTATACACACATTGAATAATATTATATTTATAGCTAGTTTCTAATTTCCAAGCAATATCTTTCATTTGCTTTTCAAATTTCATACTTCCACATATAGTATACGTTTTCAATCTTATCCCCCCAGTTTATAATAATATACTTTCATTATACCATAATCATAAAAAAACAAGCTCTATATTTTCATTTTATAGAGCTTATTTTATTATTTGTATAAATACATAGGCGGATAATTTTTGGTATACTCAACTAAACTTACATCAATTGTAACACCATCATTAAACACACCATTCAAAGTTACACTACCATGGCCGTTTCTCATTTGCACTGGAATATATTCTGTTCCACTAGCTGGCAAGGCTATTCCTGAATACACTGTTTGATCAAAGGTAATATTTGAGCTTGCAAGCATTGCTTTTCTGCCTAAAGTTTGAAACCAACTAGTAAAACCATCATATCCAGTATCATAACTAACTTTAAATTCTGAAATAAAATCATCGGTATTATCACTAGTAACATCTATTCTAACAGAATTCTCATTCACCTTGGTAACTTCATACTCTATTTCGGCTATAACTGGCTGAATATCTGCTTTTTTCCAAATCCAGCTATATTCTGTTTGAAAATCTTTTTCATAGTTATAAACAACTTCTCTAAAGAAATACCAATTCGCATTGTTTATCCACGCACCAACTTCCATTGACGGTGTTTGAATATAATCATAATCACCTAAAACAAATATATCAACATATTCTTTGCGAACATCTTTTCCTAATGCGTGAATAATATAATCATATCCCGTTGGCTGATATTGATTTAAAACAACTTCAAGCCCAGTGGCATACACTGAAAATAATGTTCCATCGCCTATATACTCGCTAGCTTCAAATATAGCCTTATCATAAGTTGTGTATCCGCCTAATTCTTCGCTATATGTTCCGCTATGACTCGGCACAAAAGTTATCGCCAAATAAGAGTAATAACTCGCTAAAATAGCTAAAAAAGCCAAAGACATACTATTCACTACTTTTTTTGTACACTTTAGTGGCTTGTATCTTTCAATTAAATATAAAACACCTTTTACTATATAAGCAGTAATAAATAAAATCACATACACTTCTAGCGGCTCGCGTAAATTATATCCACTGCCACCTATAATATAAATGTAAGTTGCACCTAGTATTGATAATATAATAAAAACATTAAAAACCACAGCATCATTAGCCTTATTTTTTATAAGCATATATAAATAAGCAGATAAAAAGCAAACAAACACAAATGTGAAGATAAGTAACGTTGGCATTGAAAATATATAAGGCAATAAATTTCCACCACCTGAAAAATAGAAAAATTGGTATTCGCTTATATTAGCGGTAGATATAAACCATTCTTGAGGCGCACCCTTTGTCACAATAGTTGTTATTAATAATAACCCTAAAATAGCGCCAATAATATAAACACATATATTTTTTAAAAATGTTGCACCCTGCATTTTATGTTTAAATAGTTGTAAGAAACAGATTATTATTAGCATACTAACAATACAAGCTATTCCAAATTCATTACTCCATAATATAAACACACCTTGAACTACACCTAAAATAAACAAGAATTTTATATCAGTAAGGCTTAAAATAAAAGATGTTTTTTGTTTTTTATTTTTTAAATAAATATAAATCACGATTAAAATAATCACTAAAAATGGAAGAAAACTTCTCGCTGCACGCATTGAATTTGAAGGTGTGAATAAATCTGTAAACCTTTGTGTATATATGTAGCCATATTTTGCGCCTAATAATCTTAATAAAATCTGTGAAGATATAAATTTGGGAGTAAGGGCTGCAATAGCCATTGAAATATATGTGTTTTTAGTAATTAGCTTAAACAAAACAAAAACAGCAATACAAAACAAAACGCAAGAAGTAAAATTTGTTGCAAAAAGGCTTTGCGCAAATGTGTTTTCAAACAACAAAAACGGTATGTTTATAATTATAGGTGCTAGCCCTATATAATTTGAAAAATCAACATATAGCGTTTGACCATCTAAAATTCTTCGAAAAACATTATAACTTTGAAAATCTCCATTTATAGAATTATAATCTACAACATTTATTCTTTCAATAGCAAAACCATAGCTCATAGCAATAACAGCTATAATAAAAATTATACTAGCTACAATCTCATTATTTAATTTAATATTCTTTTTATTCATACTTAATTCCAATCTTATATTCATAAGCTATATTTTATCACACATAAATAGCTCTGTCAAAACTTTGAATTTAATAACACCCCTTTACTATCATTGACAATAAATTACAAAACATGTTAAACTAATGTAATGAATTCAGGAAAGCAGAGAGCATAATATGAAAAAAATCTCACAACAAATAAGCAATAATTATCTGATATTTAGTTTTTTTATTGGTGTTATTATATTTATTTTAATATATGGACTAAAGCCTTTAGATGTAAGCTACGATGCTTGGATAATTAATGGCTATATTGAAACTGATATAATTCAGCGATATGGTGGCTGGCTAGCATATAGAGAGCAGGATAGCTTTCTTCCTTTAACATATTCAAATATGATAAACTACCCATTTGGAGATTACACATCTTTAGCAGATAGTATTCCAATAGCAATGATTTTTTTCAAATTTTTCGAGCCACTTCTCCCAGAAGTTTTTCAATTTTGTGGCCTGCTTGCTTGTTTTAATATGGCACTTCAAAGTTATTTTGGAGCAAAGATTGCAAGCCTTTTCACTCAAAATAAAATTGCAATTTTAATATCTGGGGCAATTCTTTGTTTTTCACCAATACTCCTTGAAAGGATTTTCAGACACACTTCCCTTTCTTTTCATTGGCTTTTATTATATGCTATTTTTTTATATATTAAAGGCATTAAATATAAAGATAACAAGGTTGTTTATCCTTTTTTTATAATAACAGTTTTATCTGTTTTTATCCATTTATATTTTACACCTATGATTGTTGGCTTATTTTTAGCTTATATTTTAGATAGTGCAATTACTTCAAAATCTCTTTTGTTAAAAAACATCTGCATTTTCATTTTTTCTTTAGCGTCTTCTCTTTTTTCAGCATATATTTTAGGGATATTAAATATTGGCACTGGCAACACAAGTGGTTATGGATCAATGGGAATGAACTTAAACGCATTGTTTAACCCTGTAAGCCTTGGCAATAACTGGTGGGTACCTGGGCAAGGCAAAATTGATTGGTCGCTACTTTTACCAATTAGAGCATTAGGCGAAAATAATATAGAAAGCTTTAATTATCTGGGCCTTGGCATATTAATTTCTTTATTTATATTTGCTATATATTTTTTAAAACATCTTTTTTTCTTAAAAAATGAATCTATACTATATATAAAAAATATCTTATTAAAAACTCCTTTTTTATATCTATTTATTATTTTCTCATTCTTATTTGCAATAAGCAACAGAGTTTACGCTTTTAGCTATAATATTATAAATATAAAGCTACCCGAAAACATTTTAGATATTTTTAGTGCATTTAGAGCAAGTGGCAGGCTATTTTGGTCTGTTAATTATATTTTAGTAATTCTTGCAATTGCGTTTATCCTTATAGTCTTTAAAAATAAAAGTAGCTTACAAACTTTTGCACTTTTATTAGTTTTAATCATTCA
>CAZVOQ010000009.1:0-11933 GCA_964628475.1 uncultured Oscillospiraceae bacterium
CCATTGTTGTAACAGCAAGAGTAGGACAAGTACCTAATACAAGTCTTAAAACTGGGTTTTCTTTTAAAAGACCGTTGGTTAGTAATTTCATTTTATTATTTTTATTTTTTTCCATTTAAAACCTTTCCTTTCCCTTACTTATTTTCAACAGCTGTTTGAACAGCTTTTATAGCAGCTTTTGAAGTTACTGTTACGCCTGCCATTATATCAGCTGTAACTTCATCAGAAGTTGTAGCACCGATAAATTGCTCAGCAAAACTAGCATCTTCGCCTATTTTTGTTCCGTAGTCAGGAGTTTCTGATGCTGTATCAAATACAACAGAAGAAATTGCACCATTTTCATCAAATGATACTGTTGCAACTACATCACTTTGGAAGCCTTTTTCAAAAGCCTTAATTGAGCCATCTTCTAAAACTTCAAAGTTTGCAACTTCTTCTACTACTATCCCTTTTGCCACTTGATTATATGCTTGAACAGCAAGGTTCATCGCATCAACAGTTGCATTTGAAGAAATTGTAGTTCCTGAAATTAAATCAACATTTGATGAAGAAAACTCTTCGTTTCTACCAATAAATTGATTTAAGAATGTTTCATCATTAATTTTATCACCAATACCTGGTGTTTCAGCCATTTCTAAAATTGAAAGACTTAAAATATTTCCATCTTTATCAAAAGCAGTAATAAATTTAACCATACCGCCATAACCTTGACCTTGAGTTGTCACTGTATATCCAGCACCGTTTTTAGCCACATACATATCAACAACATTTTCAATATCAACCTCAACTTCATCAAAGCCATCTGTTGCTTCTGGTAGAAGCTCCATTCTAGCTGCATCAGCCGCTGCTTTTGCATTCGCTTCAATTATTGGTTGAGTTATACCATTTGTTACTCCTAAAAGCCCTGATACTACTATACATAAAACAGTTAGGACTATAACAGGTTTAATAATATCATTCCATGTAGAATTTTTATTCATAATTATTTAGTCCTTTCTATTAATTATTAAAAGCTGCTTTAACAGCTTCTTGTGCTGCATTAGATGTTACAGTTGCTCCAGCAATCGCATCAGCTGAAACTTCATCTGCTGAAGTAAATCCGATAAATTGCTCTGCATAGCTCGCATCTTCGCCTATTTTTGTTCCATAGCTTGGAGTTTCTTTTGAAGTATCAAACACAACCGATTTTATTGCTCCATTTTCATCAAATGTCACTGTTGCTGTAATTTCACTTTGATATCCTTGTGCTGTTGCTACTACTTCATTAGTATCTATTGCTGTTTCTTCGCTTGTTTCTTCAGTAGCAGTTTCTCCAACTAAAATCATATCAAATGCTGATTTAACAGCTTTTTCTGCTGCATTTGAAGTAACTGTTGCTCCAGCAATTACATCAGCTGAAATTTCATCTGCATTAGTCATTCCAATAAATTGAGCAGCATAATTTGCATCTTCACCAATTTTTGTGCCGTAACCTAATGTTTCACCAGCTGTATCAAACACTACTGATTTTATTGCACCATTTTCATCGAATGAAACTGTTGCTTTTACATCACTTTGATAGCCATGTTCACTTACTACAACATCACCTGGAACAGCTATTTTTTCTACTGGTTTCACTTCAGAGCTTTCAAGAGCTAATCTAATAGCTTCTTCTGCTGCTTTTGAAGTAACAGTTGCACCAGCAATTACATAAACATCTATTTCATCTCCTGGTTTTAATCCAACGAATTGGCTTGGATACGCAGGACCAGCACCTATTTTTGTGCCGTAACCTTCAGTTTCTCCTGAAACGTCGAATTCAACTGATTTTATTGCTCCATCTTCATCAAATACTACATAAGCAGTAACTTCGCTTTGATAGCCTTGTGCAGTAAATGGATGAGATTCAACCTCTTCTTCTTCTACAACGATATCAGCCATGCTGCCGCCTAAAGATATTGCAACAGCTTCTATAGCTGCATTTGAAGTTACAGTTGCACCAGCTATAATATCTGCATCGATTTCGCTAGCTGAGGAAATTCCAACAAACTGCTGAGCAAATTCTGGATCTTCTCCAATTTTTGTGCCTATTCCTGGTGTTTCATTTTCTGTGTTAAATTCAATAGTTGCGATTGCGCCATTCTCATCAAATGTAATCATAGCAGCAACATCGCTTTCATATCCAGCTACATAGGTAGTTGTGATGCCTAATGAAGCAACTATATTCATAACAGCAAAAACTAAAGGAACACCAACTATAACAACTACGCCAGCTACAAATTTAGCTGTCTTTTTATCAGCTTGTCCATCTAGTGTTTTTTGTCTTGTTGCTTTATTAATATAAGGAACTAAAATATTCATTAATAGTATTGCAAATGAAACGCCTTCTGTCATAGAGCCATAGCATCTAATAATAATTGTTATAAATGCAAGTCCTAAAGCAAAAATGATTTTACCTTTTGTTGTGTAAGGGCTAGTTGTATAATCTGTTGCCATAAAAATAGCACCAAGTAATAAACCGCCACCTAAAACGTGAACTAATGGATCTTGACCTAAAGCTGCTGCAAATATAGCCACTGCACCAACATAAGTTACTGGTATTATTGGGCTAATTACTTTAGTTGCAACTAAAAATACAAATCCGATTAATAAAGCGATTGCACTTGTTTCACCAATAACACCGCCTGTTGTACCAACAAGCATATCCATTAATGGAACTTGTGAGCCTGCTCTGTATGCAGCTAATGGTGTTGCGCTAGCTAAAACATCGCTACCAGTGTAGCTTGCTGGAAAAGCCCAAGTGTTCATATAGCTTGCAAATGATAGTGCCATAACTATTCTAGCTGCGATTGCAGGGTTTGCAAAGTTAAACCCAATACCACCGAATAATTGTTTTATAACAACTATTGCTACAAATGCTCCCACAACAGCCATCCATAAAGGAAGTGTTGGTGGATAGTTAAAAGCTAATAATATACCAGTAACTACTGCTGAGTAATCATTTATAGTTATAGGTTGTTTTAATGTTTTTTGATATAGAAACTCAAATCCTACAGCTGAAACAACTGTTACTGCTGTTATTAATAATGCACTAGTTCCAAAAACCATAGCTGAAGCTATGATAGCTGGGATTAATGCAATAATAACTTTTTGCATAATAGAAGCTGTTGTTTCTTTATTAGATAAATGAGGCCCTTGTGATACTAATAATTTCATTATTTATCTAAATCCGCCTTCCTTAAAAAATCTTTTGCTTGTACCATAGTTTGAGTTACAGGGCGTTTTGCAGGACAAACATATGAACAGCATCCGCATTCCATACATAAATCAACTTGTAAATCGCTTATTTCCTGTGCTTCATTAACTGATAAAGCAAGTGCTATTTCAACTGGAGCTAAGCCCATTGGGCAAGCAGTAATACATTTTGCACATCTAATACATGGAGATACTGCATCTTTTCTAGCGGTTTTAGTATTAAATACTGTAATAGCATTTGTTTGTTTTGTTATTGGAGTTTCATCAGTGCTAACAGATTGTCCCATCATTGGGCCACCCATTATAATTTTACCTGCTTCTTCTTTATATCCTTCACAAAACTCTACGATGTCTTTAATTGATGTTCCAATTAAAGCCTCAACATTTTTTGGAGTTGTTATAGCATCTCCATCAACTGTTACTTTTTTTGCAACTAAAGGCATACCAGTTTTTATATATTTTGAAATAAATGAAACAGTTGTAACATTTAAAACAATAACACCAACTGTAAAAGGAAGTTTTCCTTTTGCCACTTCTTTTTTTGTAACAGATTCAATTAGTATTTTTTCTGCACCTTGTGGATAAACACTAGGTAATGTTTTAACAATAACACCAGGCATATCTTTAGTAAGGTTTGTTAGGTGTTCAATAGCTTTTGGCTTATTTTGTTCAATTCCGATGATTACATTTTTAATATCAAGATATTTTTGAACTAATGCTATACCCTCAACTACATCTTCGCCATTTTCCATCATTTCACGATAATCGCTAGTGATAAAAGGCTCACATTCTGCAGCATTGATAATTAAAGTATCAACTTCGCTTAAGTTTTCTGGCGCTAGTTTAATAAATGTTGGAAAGCCTGCCCCACCAAGACCAACTAGTCCGCTTTCTTTGATTGCTTCGATAAAAGAAGTAAAATCATTAACTTCTTTTGGACATACAGTTTCTGCAACAGTTTGAAGTGAATCCGAATCAATTACAACAGATGAAACCATCACACCTTGTGAGGACATAGTTTCTTCAATCCCAAACACTTTCCCTGATACTGATGAATAAACATTCGAGCTAACAAATCCTTCTGCTGCTCCTATCAGTGTACCAACACAAACCTCATCACCTTTTTTTACAACAGCTTTAGCAGGAGCGCCAATGTGTTGTTTTAAAGGAATTTTAACTCGGCTAGGTGTCGGCATTACTACTGTTTCAAAGTTCTCTGTATTTTTGTTGTGTGGTACATGAGCACCATGAGCACTTCGAGCAAGTTTTTTTAATATTGCCACCTAAATTTCCTCCTTAAATTTCGTCTTTACAAAATCATTAAATATCACTTTTTAATAATTAAATTCTCATAAGTTAAGACGTTATATTTCAACTATATATTCTATCACTATTTATACACTTTTTCAATAGGAATATTCATTTTTTGCAACTTTTTTCTAGCAGTAGGCATATAAAAGTGTATTATTATGATTTTTTTAAAAAAATTTGATAAATTTTCTATTTTCAAACACATATTTTGTGTTATAATTTATATAGATAGTCGTATTTACATGAAAGGAACATCAATTTAATGAATGACATTATCTACACTTCTAACACTAGCATACCATGGGACACTCAAAGTGCTTTTAAATTAACACATTATAATGTTAATCAGGAAAATCATATGATTTTTGCTTATTTAAAAACCTTTGTACAAAATGAAAATCTACATTTATGTAGTTTTTGTTTTAAACAAAATCCCACAGGCAAAAAAGATTTGCAACTTTCTCTTAATCTAAATCCTGAAAACTCAAAATCATATTTGCATATTGAGTATGGCATTGACGGAATAGATAGTGTTTTTTTAATCGCTGAAAATGAAACTGTTATCATTAATAATAACTTAATTGATGTTTATCCTTTTTTGGGCGATGATGAACAAGGACATTACTGGGCTTTTGAAATTATAATAAAAAAAGATTTTATCCAAAATTATTTTTCAACCAGTCTTGTTGAAAGCAGCAGTATAGCATTTAACTTGCATCAAATTTATAACGATTCTGATGATTTTTCTTCTATAATCAAAACAAAAGAAAATTCATTTAAAGAAAAGATGAATAATCAAAAGCAAGTTTTAATATTTAATTATTAAGTTGGAGGTTTTTATGAAAATTTTAAAAGCATTATTTTTTCTTTGCGCAGTAGCTATTGGAGTTTGTGCATTTTTAGCTTTCAAAGATGAAGGCAGTAAAACAAATTATATTAAACTAAATGATGAGCAAGATTTTTATTAATTTATATTTAAAAGGAGTATTTTAAAATGGGTGAAATCAGAAGATTTGAATCTAATGGCAGATTTTCAAAAGTTGTGGAGCATAATGGAGTAATTTATATCGCAGGGCAAGTTTGCAGTGATCCTACTGGCGATGTTAAAAAGCAAACAGCAGAAACTTTAGAAAAAATTGATAGCATATTAGAAAGATACGGAAGCGATAAAGAGCATATCCTTTCAGCAACTGTTTATATCAGCGATATTGCTTATTTTAAAGATATGAATAGCGTTTGGGACGCATGGGTTACCGAAGGAAATGAGCCTACTCGTGCCTGTGTTGAAGCAAAACTAGCTTCCCCTAGCCTTTTAGTTGAAATAGTTTGTAATGCAGTAGTTAAATAATTTAATACTTAAATAAAATATAATTCTATTGCAAGATAGTTTTAAGAAATTTTATATTTTAAATAAAGACAAAGGAATGGCAAGCGTCATTCCTTTGTCTTTATTTATTACTAGTTTTAATTATTCTTTTCATCGTGGAAGATATTTAATTTCAACTATGCCGTTTTTGCATCCACTTGAAGCTACCTTTAATTTTGTTTGAATGTCATTTTTTTTAAATAAGCTTATACCCTCTCCTAAAACAGTTGGAATAATTGATATTATCATTTCATCAAACAGATTATTTTCAATAACATCATTAACAATAGAAGCTCCTCCATTTATCCAAATATCGCCCTCATCACCATTATTTTTTAGGTTATTTATAGTATTTACAACGCTATCATTAACAAAAAATATATCTTTTTCATCTTTTAAATCTTTACTTGTAAAAACATAGCTTTTTTTATCTTTATAAGGATAATCATCAGGCGCTAGCTGAGTTGTAACTTGATGATACGTTTTATAACCCATAATCACATCACCAACATTATCATAAAATTCTAAAAAACTCCCCATTTCGCCATCACTCGTTCCATCGCCTTGTAAAAAATCAACTCCACCATCTTTTTGCGCAATATATCCATCAAGACTCATTGCTATATAAATCACAACTTTTCTCATTTAATTTACCATCCTTTTAAATAGTTTCAATATTGAAATTATATCAAGTTTCAATTACTTTGTCAATATAGTTTTAAATTTGGAACTATATTGATTGTTAATATTATTATGTTCAGCTTTTATATTATTTAATAATAGCAATGTTTTCTATTTAGAAACAATTTATTAATATTAAGCTGTATGTTTTTATCAATAAACTCACACTAAATAGTATTATAATGATAATACAATCAGCAATAAGTTAATAAATGTCTATATTAAGGAGGCGAAAGTTATGACAAATAATAAAACATTTATTTTAAGCATACTAATACTTGGGTTTGCTATAATATCCTTGATATTTATAATGAACAAAAAAAGCGAAGGAACTGAAACTAAAATTAATCCACGTCTAACTGCTGCTGAGTTAGAAGCAGCGATTAATGAAAAAGATTTAAGCTATATATACTTAGCAGGTGGCTGTTTTTGGGGCGTTGAGGAATATATGCACAGAATCCCTGGCGTTTATGATTCATCATCTGGATACGCTAATGGCAACACCGAAAACCCTACCTATGAAGATGTAATTTATAGTAATACTGGGCATGCTGAAACCGTTAAAGTTATATATGATTCAAAAGAAGTTTCTTTAGAAGAATTATTAATTAGATTTTTTGAGGTTGTAGATCCTACTAGTTTAAATAAGCAAGGAAATGATGTTGGCTCACAATATCGTTCTGGCGTTTATTATGAAAATGAAGAAGATAAATTAATAATTGATAAAGTTATTCAAGGTTTAAAATCTGAATATGAAAAGGAAATAGTTGTGGAAGTTTTACCTCTTGAAAATTATTATCCTGCTGAAGAATATCATCAAGATTACCTTGTTAAAAATCCTAATGGTTACTGCCATATTGATTTAGATAAAGCATCAGAATTTAATGAAATAAAGCTAAGTGATAGCGAATATGAAATTCCTTCTGATAAAGAATTAAAAGAAACTTTAACCGAATTAGAATACGATGTAACACAAAATGCTAAAACTGAACGAGCTTTTTCAAGCGAATTAAATGATAATAATGCAGATGGAATTTATGTTGATGTAGTTACTGGTGAGCCATTATTTTTATCAAATGATAAATACGATTCCGGCTCTGGCTGGCCAAGTTTTACAAAGCCAATAAGTGAAGAAGCAGTTACAGAGCATGAAGACAATAGCTTATTTATGAAAAGAATTGAAATCAAAAGTAGTGCTGGTGATTCCCATCTAGGCCATGTTTTTGATGATGGACCAGTTGAAGATGGTGGTCTTCGCTACTGTATAAATGGGGCTGCTTTAAAATTTATAGCTTATGAGGATATGGAAGCTGAGGGATATGAGCATTTAAAACATTTAGTTAAACCTTAATGAATATTAAACAAAAAAAATACATTTTAAATAAAATAAATTCGGGACATAATATTATGTCCCGAATTTATTTTATTTATTTCTCATTTGATAAGCATATAATGTTGGTACTACAACCATTGTTAGGATTGTTGAAAATAGTAATCCAAATAGTAATACTGAAGCCATTGGAGCACTCATTGCATCTCCTGAAATTATAAGTGGAACTAACCCTATACAAGTTGTTATACTCGACATAAATATAGGACGATATCTCTCACTCACAGCAAGCCTGCACGCTTCATCAACGCTTTTGCCTTCTTTTGTTTTTTCAACCATTACCTCAACTAATAATATGCCATTATTAACTACAATACCAAATAAGCTAACTAATCCTAGCAGTGCCATTACTTGAATATCCATATTAAATATCCAAAGCCCAAAGCCACATCCTATTAATGATAAAGGAATACTAGAAAGCACAATAAACGGAAGTTTATAGCTTTTAAATTGCATAACTAAAATTAAATAAATTACTACAACTGCAACTGCAGAACTTATTCCAAGATTTGAAATTAAATCCATCATATTTTTAACTTCGCCAAGCCCTTCAATTTTAACGCCTTGCAAATCAGTGTTGTTTATAAAAACTTCTGATAGCTCATTTTCAATACTTAAAGAGCTGTATCCTGGCAAAACATCACTTAAAACATATACAAAATTTTCCCCATTATAATGCTCGATAACTGGGATAGATGGCTCTAGCGAAACTTGTGCAACTTGATTTAATCTAATCTTTGTATCTGCAACAGAGCCCACTATAAATAAATCATTTAAATCAGTTAGATTATGTATATCTGATTTTAATATTATATCCATATCTTCGCCTTGGCTTTGAAATATTCCAGCTTCAGCGCCCATTAAAGCAGTGTTAACTTGCTTTAATATATCGTATTTCAATAATCCATATGAAGATAGCACTTCACTATCTAAATTTAATTTATAATCATATTGCGATTGAACTATTGTGTTTCTAACATTTGTAGTTCCTTCAATATTATTAAGAGCATTTTCTAAAGAAATAGCAATATCATTTATTTTATCAGCATCACCACTCACTGTATAAGAAATTTTTGCTGCTGATGGAATAGAATATTCTAAATTTTTAACAGTTGTGGTTGCACTAGTTACATTTTCATCTAACTCAGCCTGTAACTGCCTTGTTAATTCTTCTATTGTTCCATATTTTTCTTCAATAATCATTTCATCTAATTGAAGCATATACTGTCCAACATTTGGAGATGAAGTTAGTGTTGGAACTGTTAAAAAAAAGCTTGGCAAACCTTTACCAACTGCATATGTGTAATTTTCAACTACTTCTTGCTTATCTAAAACATTATTAATCTGACTTGCAACATATTCTGAGGATTGTATCGACATCCCCTCGCCCTCAAAATTAATATATACAACAGGTTTATTAGAAACTGGAAAAAATTGCATTCCTAAATTTAAAGCTAATAATAACGATACACCAAGCGTTGCAAAAGCCATTATAATAACACTTAATTTATGCTTTAAGCTAAAATCAAGTAATTTATCTATAAATATCTTAATTCTACTAACTTTTTTAATCTTTTCTTCTTTTTCTGCATCAAAGAATATATATGCTAAAACAGGGGTTACTAGCATTGCAACAATATAACTTGCGATTAAGGAAGTTATAACAACTGTTGGAATTGTGCCTGCAATTTGCCCAACTGCACCTGGAACAAAATATATAATCGAAAATGTTACCACAGTTGTAAGAGTTGAAGAAAAAACTGGCATAGCTGTTGCTTTAATTGCAAGCTTTATACTTTGGGCTTTATCTATTCCTTTATTTAAATTATGCTGAATCGCTTCACTCATAACTATTGCATTATCAACTAATATACCAAGAGAAACAATCAATGCCGCTATTGAAATAAATTGAAATTCAATTTTGAGTAAATTCATAACAATAAATGTTGCTAATATGCTAAGCGGTAGTGCAACCGAGATAACTATTGCATTTTTAAATCTAACTCCTATCATAACAACTAATATAATTAGCAGTATACTTTGCATTAAATTAGAAATAAAATCATTAATTGAATTTTCAATATCTTGTGGGGCATACATTGTTTCATGAAAAATCAAATCAGTCGGTAATTGGGTTTTAACATCTTCTATTGCAACCCTTAAATCTTTACCTACATTAACTGCATTTATCCCCTCATCAATAGTTCCTGTTAATAAAATTGCTGAATTGCTATCTTGATAGTAATTATAATCACCAACATATTCGATATAAACATCGGCAACATCTTTTAATTTAACAAAGCTTAAAGAAGTGTTTGAGCCTGAAATAACTAAATTTTCAATGTCAGCTAAAGTTTCAAACACACTAGGTGCTACAACATTAATAGTTGTATCATCATACTCAATACTACCTGATGGAATTGATAGATTTTGAGCTTGCAGTAAACTTAGGATATTCTCTATTGATATTCCATAGGTTTCCATTTTTTCATTTTGAGTTTCTATAACAACCTGTCTTTGCTTTTCTCCATCAATAGTAACCGTATTAACACCCTCTACTTCTAATATAGCAGATTTCACAACATCGGCATACTCAACGAGTTCACTTGAAGTATATTTATCATTAGATAAACTAATTATAAATTGATTATTACTAGCTACATCTGTTTCAATTTCACTTTTATTAGCTAAATCTGGAAGCTTTGCATTTGTATTTTCTATCGCCCTGTAAAGTTCATCCTCAACGTCTTCAATTTGAAATTCAACATCATACATAATCACAATTACACTAGCACTATTTAAGCTTGAGCTTGTGTAATAATCGATATTATCTAGCTTTGCTATTTCTTCTTCTATAATATTAGTAACATTTTTTTCAACCTCTGATGCACTTGCACCAGGATAAATTGTTGTTATAACAGCCGCTGCAACTGATGTGTCAGGGTTTTCTTGCTTTGGTATTATATAGTAGCTATAAAGCCCCATAATAATAACTAGAAAAGATAATAAAATCACTATCACTTTTTTACTAATTAAGTTTTTTACTAATTTATCAATCACGATAGCCTCCGTTTATTCTATAATAGAAACTAAATATCCACTTTTAATATTCTTCATTCCTTTTGATATAACTAAATCTTCAATATTAAGCCCTGAAACCATAACATTATTATCACTAATACTTACTATTTCAATGTTTTTTCTTGTAGCTCTATTATTTTCAACTACGTAAACATAGTCTTGTCCATCATTTAAAATAACATTTATTGGAAGAAATATCCCTGCTTCATTACCTGTGTAAACTTTAACTGACACTAATTCACCTATTAAAAAATCATCTGGCTTATTATTTATAATAACGTCTGTTAAATATGTTCTTGAAGTTTCATCTGGCACTACATCCACGGATAAAACTTCTGCTGAATAGCTCTCATCTCCCCTTGTTACAATAGCGTAATTGCCAGCTTTCACTTTTGCAACATCTTGAGAAGATACTCCAAACTCTGCAACTAAATCATCTGTACCAACAACCATTATTGGAACTAATGGTGTTGCAACTTCTCCCTCACTTTGCACTATGGATAAAATTATTCCTGAAGTTTTTGCATAGTAATTTAAATCTTCAACAGCATCTTTTGCCGATTCATGATTTGATTTTGAAGATTCATAGCTCGCTTTTGCCCCATCATATGTATATGAAGCTGTATCCCTTGCATTTTTTGCTGTGGCTAATTGGATTTGCATTTCAGCTTCTTTTGCTTCAAAGGCTATTCTATTTGTTTCATTTTCTGTTTGAGCTAGTGCTAGTTCAGCATCTTTTGTTTGTTTATTTAAGCTTGTTTCTAAGGCTGTTATATCAGCTTGCTTTTTAGTAATTTCATCTTGCTTTTTAGTAATATTTTCATCTATCGCCGTTAATTCTGTTTCTAAAGCTGTAATTTCATTTTCTAA
>CAZVOQ010000009.1:11943-19465 GCA_964628475.1 uncultured Oscillospiraceae bacterium
TTCTACTTTTAATTTTAATTGTTCATCATCAGGGGCTAATGCTAATTCTTCATTTGCAGTGTTTAACTGAGATTTTTTATCATTTATTTGGGTTTCTTTTTCTAGTTTTTGATTATTCAAATCATTCAGTTCATTATTTAATAATTCATAATCTTCATATAAAGGCGCTGTTTGAGTGTTAACATCATCAACTTCTTTTTTAGCATTATTAACTCTTAATGTAGAGTTGTCGTAGTTTTCTTTTAAACTTACATATTGCGTATCATTTTTTTGATCTTCTAATTCTTTATCATACTGCATTTGTGCTAAATCTAAATTTGATTTTGAAGAATTCATACTTGCCTCAGCCGAAACCATTGCTTGGTATGCTGTTTCTTCTTGCCTTGTTGCGTTATCATCTTCTAATGTTACTAATAGTTGCCCCTCGTACACATTATCGCCTTGCTTAACGTGTATAGTTTTTATATTTGCAACTGTTGGAAACACAACTTCTTCCATATCACGATTTTTAATTATTGCTGAATATTCTAAAAAACCTTCTTCATTTGCAAACTCAGTTTTAAAAACTTCAACGCTATAAGTTTTTTCTTCTTGCGCTATAACTTCTTGCGTTTGATTATTATTCAAATTTAACACTACAAAGCTTATTACACCTACACCTAATAAAGCTAAAAGTATTTTTATTTTATTATTTTTAATCATTTTCTTGCCCCCATATATCAATTAAAGTTTTATTTAAAGATGGAATATAAAATTCTAATATTTCCATAAATTCGCTATGCGTTAAATCAAGCCCTAAATTCAGTAAAGTATTAATGCTATTTATTGTTGAAGATATATGCACTTTTATTAATATCGCTTTTTTCTTAGAGATGTTTTTATTATTCAATAAAGCACTAGCTATCCATTCGCCTATTAGCTCTTTAATTTGATTACTTTGAACTAAAACTCTTGCAACTTTTTGATTTTCTTTTGCAATTAAAAAAGAATCACTAACAGTTTTTATTATAATATCATCAATACTAACTGTTCCGATTTTCGACTCTTTAATATCTAAATTTTCATCTTGCATTAATGCCACATATCCTGCTGAATTCCTGCTAACACTTTCTTGTAATTTTTCTATAACAGGCATTGATATGCTATCTAGTAATTCCTGCCTATTTTTAAAATATCTATATAAATTCCCAGTCGTTATATTTGCATTTTTTGCAACTGTTCTCATATCTGTACTTTCTATTCCTTTTTCAAGCATTAAATCAACAGCAGCATTCGTAATTGCTAGCCTTACTTCTTCTTTTAGCCTTTGAGCCATATTTTCCCCTTCCATTTTCACAAAAATGAACCATTGTTTATTTTTGAATTATATCAATTTATTTTGAAATTGTCAATAGTGAACCTGCGTTCATTTTATGAAATTTTTTAATAAAAAAATACGTTATAAATAATATACACAATATATTATTTATAACTTTTCTTTTTTCACTTATAAGATTTTTTCTTTATAATAAGCTGATTATATGCTATAATTATTTATATTAAGTATAGAAAAGAGATTTATTATGGTAAGAGAAATAGTTAAAGATGAAGCATTTTTATCTTTAAAAAGCGAAGTGGCAACGATAGATGATTTAGATATTGCAAAAGATTTATTAGAAACATTAATTGCAAATCATAAAGGCTGTGTTGGGCTTGCTGCTAACATGATTGGATTTTTAAAATGCATAATTGCCATTGAGGATAATGGGGAATATATTGTTTTATTTAATCCAAAAATCATTAAAGCGAAAGAGCCTTTTAAAACAAAAGAATCCTGCCTTTCTTTAACTGGCGAAAGAGAAACTAAAAGATATAAAATTATAAAAATAGAATACCAAAATGAAAAAATGCAAACAAGAATAAAAACTTTTAAAGATTTTACAGCTCAAATCATCCAACATGAAATAGATCATTGCAATGGAATAATAATATAGCTACATATAAAAACAAAAAAATATGCTGTTTAGCATATTTTTTTATTTTTTATCAAATTGTTGTTTTATGCTTTAAAATTAAAAATCGGTATTAATCTTTCAATTATTTCAACTGTTGGATTAATATGATTTATAATCTCTTTATAATCTTTATAAGCAAAAGGGCTTTCATCTAATGTGCTCTTGTGAACGCAAGAAGAATAAATGCCTTTCATAGCATTTTTATATTCTTCTAATGTGAATATTTCCTTTGCTTTTGTTCTTGAATATAATCTTCCTGCTCCATGTGGTGCTGAAAAATTCCAGTCTTCATTTCCTTTCCCCTTGCAAACCAGCATTCCATCACGCATATTAAGTGGGATAACTAGCATTTCTCCTTCTTTTGCTGAAATCGCCCCTTTTCTTAATATATTAGTAGTTAAATCAATATAATTATGAGTTGAAGTGATGCTTGAAACAATCGTTAATTTTAATTCTTTAACTATAATATCTAGCATAGCTTTTCTATTATCAACTGCAAATTTTTGCACTATCATCATATCATGAAGATAGTTTTCACGATTTTCCCCAGTTAAAAAAGCTAAATCCTTATCAACAACCTCTTTATTATCATATTTTTCTTTTTGCGCTATTTTTTGATAATAAGTTGCGACAGTTTGTCCTATATTCCTAGAGCCACTATGAACAGCAATTCCATTTGTATAAGCTTCAATAAAATGATTACCTCCACCAAGAGAGCCTAAAGAGTATTGAGAGCGCTCTTTTGCATTTTTAGGTAGTTTATCCCAGCATTTCATATTATGAAATGGATATTCATGAATATCTTGATGGATATTAAATCCACTTGGGATTTTTTTACGGATAAGATTATCTAAATTTTCTAATTTATCACTCATATCTTCTTTAACTATTATTAAATCTACTCCGCACCCAATATCAACTCCTATTAAATTCGGGCAAATTTTATCGCCTATAATCATAGTTGTTCCTATTGTGCATCCTTTTCCAGCGTGGCAGTCTGGCATAATTCTTATATGGGCATTTTCTCCTAATGGGCTATTTCCCATTTTTATTATTTGTGATATGGCTTCTTGCTCAATATTATCTGTAAATATTTTAATAACGCCATATTTTGATTCTATTTCCATATTCATTCCTTTTAATTTATATTATTTAAAATCTCTTGTTTGCTTTTTAATTTTTTATCTATTAATATATCAATTATTAGTCCAAATGTTATTATTAAACCACCAACTAAATTTATCATTATTATTTCGCCTGCAATTACTGCATCTATAATTAAGCCTGTAAAAAGCTGTCCTATAAACATTAAAATAGATAAATTATAAGATGCTATTTTCCCAACACACATCATAGATAAAACAACTGTTATAGTGCCTATTGCACCGCCTAAATAAAAAATGGGATTTGTAGGCATAGTGAAATTTATCATCATCGGCTCTGATTGACCTAATAAGATTAGAGTTATTAAAGAGCCCACTAAACCCACTATATAAGTGTATGCTGTGCTTGTAGTTGTGTTTGTTTTTTCAGCTAATTTACTATTAAAAACACGCTGTAAAACAAGTGCTCCTCCTATTGAAAAAGACAAACACATTGCTAAAACATTAATTTTTCTTATCATAAACACTGCACCTAATACCATAATTAATACCGCTACTAGTCTTGGTGCTTTTAATTTATACATTTTCATTCCAAATAATCCAAACTGGTCTATAATAAGCCCCGTTATACTTTGCCCTAAAAGCCCTAGTGCTAATATCGCCGACACACCTAGTGGTGCAAATGCATAATTGTTTCCAGCAGTAGCTAAAACTCCTAATACTCCACCTAAATATAAATACCATGGATGAAAGCTTTTAAAGGGATTTACTTTTTTAATTATCATCATTATTATCATGATGGCTAAGCCTACTAAATGAATAATAACAGATGAGCTATACACTCCCGTTATATCAGATAAACCTCCATTAATGGCAATCATTATAGAAATCAGTGCTCCGATTAGTAATGCTATAAAATAATACATATTCCCTCTTTTTCTATTTATAAACTAAAAATCAACTACATTATCTTTTAAAATGATAAATCAATTTTATAGATTTTGATTTAACCTACAAACTATATTATATAATTTATAGTTTCACATTGCAACTATGTTATTGCCATACATAAAAATTATTTGTATAATAAAATAAGTGACAATTATTATTTTTTTATTAGGAGAATTTAAAATGACTAACGATATGAAATTATACTACGATTATACTATATCCCCTTTAGGAAAACTTTTTTATAAAACTGTGTTTCATCAGCTTAAAGATATAAAAAATAAAAACATACTTGATTTTGGAAGTGGCTTTGGATTCACTTCAAACTTTTTAGCAGAAAATAATACTGTTACTGCTTTAGAAGTAAATGAAAGCATGATTAAACATAGTGAAAATTCTAATAACTACACTCTAATACTAGGCGATTTATCTAATTTAAAAGAGATAAAAAGCAATTCATTTGATTTTATTAGCTGTCATTTAGTTTTAGAATTTGTTGAAAATCCAAAGGAAATATTAAATGAATTATCTCGCTTATTAAAGCCTAATGGCACTTTATCAATCATAAAACATAATAAAAACGGACGTATAATTCAGGCAATCGTTCAAGATTTTGATTTACAAGATGCAAAAAAATTATTAAATGGTGGATTTTCTTATTCTAGCGCTTTTGGTGATATTAAATATTATGAAAATAAAGAATTATTAAATTTATTAGATAATGATTTTAAAATCACTGATATTTATGGCGTTAGAGCCCTTGCAAGCTTGCATAGCGAAGATATTAAAAACAGCGATAATTGGCTAAATGAAATGTTTGAAATTGAACTAGAGCTATTAAATAATCAAGATTTTATAAATACTGCTTATTTTAATCATATTCTATTACAAAAACTTTAATAAAAAATAGATGCTATTTTAAAAATAGCATCTATTTTTTATTTTACACGTTTTAAATTTTATTTCACAAAATATACATTTTATAACTATTGACTTTTCAAGATAGTTAAGCTAAAATAGTTAAGTATAAGTAATTAAGCAAAGATAATCAATTATATAAAGAGGACAATTTATGAAAAACAGATTAATTAAAGTGTTAGATAAAGTTAGCCATGATTTATCAATAGCAGAACTACAACAAGTTTACAAAAATCGCGAGAGCAGTGATTTATCATATCACGACACACTATATTTAAATATCATCGAGGCACATCCAAATAGATACACATCATCGCAAATCGCAGATATTCTTAAAATCACTCGCCCTGCCTTAACTCAAAAAATAAACGAATTAACAAAAAAGGGATATATAATAAGAACTCAAAGTGAAAAGGATAAACGCATTTTTTATTTATCAGTAAATCCTAAAAAAAACTATTATACAGATAAAGATAGAGAGGCTGAAATTAAAGTTTCAAAAATGCTTGAAGAAAAATATGGCAAAGATAATGTTGAATTAATGTGTGATATGCTCGAATTTTTATCAGAATCATTATACAACGAAAAAATGGAGGACTTAACTTAATGAACGCTAACCCATTATCAAGAGATTTTAGTATGAAATCTCTTTTACTATACACATTACCTAGTATGATTATGATGCTTTTTATGTCAACATACTCCATAATCGATGGTATGTTCGTTTCAAATTTAGTTGGCGAAGGGGCTCTTGCTGCTGTTAATTTAGTTATGCCTTTACTTGGAATAATTATGGCAATAGGTTTAATGTTTGCAACTGGCGGTAATGCTGTTATTGCAAAATTTATGGGACAAGGAAAAAATCAGGAGGCAAAAGAATTTTTATCAGTTATATTTATTATAGGTGGTATATTAGGAATTATTTCAACTCTTATTGTTTTAATATTCCCTGATGCTATTTTACAAGCATTAAATGTAAGCGATAATTTATATGTATACGCAAAAGATTATATGCTTAGCTTATCTATTTTTGCAGTTCCTGTATTTTTTCAAGTTTTCGCTCAGTCATTTTTAGTGACAGCTGGAAAACCAACACTAGGCCTTATTTTAAGCTTATCAGGTGGTATTGTTAATATCATTTTAGACTACATCTTCATATCGCCTAATTTATTAAATCTTGGTATCGCAGGCGCTGGCCTTGCCACTGGTATTGGCAACTCCGTTCCTGGTATCCTAGGCGTATTATATTTTATATTTAATAAAAAGAGTGAACTTCATTTTATAAAACCTAAGTTTAATTTAAAAATTCTTTCTCAAAGCATGTTTAATGGATTGTCTGAATTAGTTGGAAATCTAGCTACATCTATTACAACTATTATGTTTAATTTGATTTTACTAAATTTAGTTGGCGATGCTGGTGTATCTGCTATCAGTGTAATTTTGTATATACAAATGTTTCAAAACGCAATTTATTTTGGCTACACAATCGGCGTATCTCCAATTATCTCTTATAAGTATGGCCAGGGTAATAATTTGGGATTAAATAAAATTATAAAACAAAGTTTTAAAGTTATAACTGTGGCTTCATTACTTATAATTGCAATAACATTTATTTTTTCAAATCAAGCTATTGCCCTATTTATTGCAAAAGAAAGTGCCACTTTTAGTATGGCAAAAAACGGACTTATGCTATTTCTTCCTGCTTATTTATTTATGGGATTTAATATATTTTTTTCATCAATGTTCACCTCACTTTCAAATGGTAAAGTGTCGGCTAAAATTTATATATTAAGAAGTTTAGTATTTATTGTAATTTTATTATTACTATTACCACAATTCCTAGGCTTAAATGGAGTTTGGCTCGCTATTCCAGTAGCCGAATTATTATCAATATTCGTTTGCATATATTTTTATAAAAAAGGAAAAGAAATATATCACTACTAGTAAAACAAAATGCCAACTAAACAGTAATTAAAATATGATAAAAAGCTGTTGCAATGATAAAAATCATTTGCAACAGCCTTTTTAATTTTTTAATTATTTATTAAAATCATCATAAGTGATTATTAAATCAGGATCATGCCTTTTTGTCATTTTATGTCGTGCTTTTCTATTTGATACTGTATCAAAAACTATCGAAAAGTCATAGTCTTCTGGATACAAATCTTCTGCACTTGCTAGAAGTTTTACTTTAGTGTGATTAATTTTTAATTTCTTCTTTTTAACTTGAATAACTAAATCGCCCATTTCATCAACTGGCTTATAAACTATCCCAACAGTTTTATCTTTTAAAACAGTTACGCTATCCCCTATTTTAAATAAATTCTTAACCTCACTAATTCGATTTGGAATATCTCTTATTATCTTGCTCGCTTGCTTTGGATACTCAATTTCATCATCTAATTTATTTGTAAACCTTTCAGATTTTACTTCTTTTTTATCAAAATAAGCTTCTTTTCTCGCCCTATCTAATAGATGTTTTGGAAGCCCTAATCTCTTAGCAATTGCTAAAGCACAGCTTTCACCAGCTTCACCAATTCTAAGTTTATATAAAGGTTT
>CAZVOQ010000010.1:0-15930 GCA_964628475.1 uncultured Oscillospiraceae bacterium
AAAAAGCAGATGAAGTTTTTACTATATTAATGGGAGATAAAGTTGCTCCAAGAAAAGAATTTATAGAAAAAAATGCAAAGTATGCTAAAGATTTGGATATATAATAAATTATTATATATTAAATTTAAAATCATTCTCTTAAATAGAATAGGCAGAAAGTTTAGCGAAAGCTAAACAAAGATTTTAAACATCATAATATGAAGCATTTTATAAAGGAGAATTATATTTATTATGGATTTTCCATTAGAATTAGATATTGAAATACTGCAAACAGATTTTATCCAAGTTGAAATATTAGAGCTTACTGAAAGCTATAATTTTGAAAAAAAGAGCTGTTTTAAAGCTTTTGTTGGGCAAATTTTAGTTTCGCTGGCTTTTATAATTATATTTTTAATTTCAAAAGATATACAAAACACAGCAATTTATTTTCCTGTATTTTTTATAATATTTTTTATAATAAATTTTTTATATAAATATTTTATTGGAAATAAGCAGGATTATAATAATAATATTGAGCATTTAATAAAAAGCGATGCTTTAGGAAATAGATTTTTTAAAGATGAAAGAGGAATGGTTGTTTTTAAAAAAGATGAAATACAATTTCTAACTAATATTAATAGAAGATATTTTTCTTATGATAAATTAAGACATATAAAAGAAACTAAAAGATTATTTGTTTTTGTTTTAAAAATTGAAAAAGATGCTAGCATTAGAGGATTTCATTATATGATAATTCCTAAAAGATGTATGGATAATCAAAAACTTGAAAAAGTTTATAACTTAATAGAAAATATCAAAAATGAATATAATCTAACTGATTGGGTTAATTGCAAGATTTTTGATTAATAGGGGGACAAAATGTCGATAGATAATACAAAATACATTGATGTTGATATAGAAAAAGAAATGGAAAAAAGCTTTCTAGCTTACTCTATGTCAGTTATTGTATCAAGAGCTTTACCAGATGTAAGAGATGGTTTAAAGCCAGTTCATAGAAGAATTTTATACACTATGTTTGAAAAAGGGCTAGATTCTTCTCATGCTTATAAAAAATCAGCCGACACTGTTGGGGCTGTTTTAGGTTCTTATCATCCTCATGGTGATGGATCTGTTTATGATGCACTTGTGCGTATGGCTCAAGATTTCTCTTTAAGATATCCTTTAATTGATGGACAAGGAAACTTTGGCTCTGTTGATGGAGATCCAGCTGCGGCTTACCGTTATACAGAAGCTAGAATGCAAAAAATTACAGCTGAAATGCTAAAAGATATCGAAAAAGAAACTGTTGATTTTATTCCAAACTATGATGATTCAACTACAGAACCGTCTGTTTTGCCAGCTAGAGTTCCAACTTTATTATTAAATGGCTCAACTGGTATTGCCGTTGGTATGGCAACAAATATACCTCCTCATAATTTAAGCGAAGTTATAAATGGTGTTATAGCTCTTATTGATAATCCAGAAATTGAATATCATGAACTTATGGAGCATATCCCAGGACCAGACTTTCCAACGGCTGGTATTATTATGGGTAGAAGTGGTATTCGTTCAGCTTATGCAACTGGTAGAGGTAAAATAACTTTAAGAGGCAGGGCTGTTATTGAAGAAAGAGATAATGGAAGATACCAAATTATAATTACTGAAATTCCTTATATGGTTAATAAAGCGAATATGATTGAAAAAATCGCTGATTTAGTTAAAGATAAGAGAATTGAAGGTATTTCTGATTTAAGAGATGAATCAGATAGAGAAGGCATGAGGGTTGTTATCGAATTAAAAAGAGAAGCAAACCCACAGATTGTTTTAAATTATCTATATTCTCTAACTCAACTTCAAGACACAGTTGGCGTTATTATGCTAGCTCTTGATAAAGGCATTCCAAAAGTTATGGATTTAAAAACCATGCTGGAAAAATTCGTTGAGTTTCAATGCGAAATACTTGAAAGACGTGCCCGTTTTGATTTAAGAAAAGCTCAAGAGAGAGAACATCTATTACAAGGATTAAAAATTGCATCTGATAATATAGATGAAGTTATTAATATTATTAGAACTTCTTATGATAATGCAAAACAAAGATTAATGGATAGATTCTCTTTAAGCGAAGTGCAAGCGAATGCTATTTTAAATATGCAACTTCGCCGTTTGCAAGGGCTTGAAAGAGAAAAAATAGAACAAGAAATAGCAGATTTATTAGCTAAAATCGAATACTATTTAGAATTTTTAGAAAATAAACAAATGGTATTAGATAAAGTTAAAGAAGATTTATTAGAAATAAAAGCTAAATACAACGACGAAAGAAGAACTGAAATTCAACACGTTTCAGGCGAAGTTGATATTGAAGATTTAATTCCAAATGAGGAATGTGTTTTCACTTATACAAACTTTGGCTATGTTAAACGTCAGCAAAAATCAGTTTATCAAGCACAAAAAAGAGGTGGTCGTGGCGTTAGCGGTATGACTCGTAGAGATGAGGATTTTGTTCAAGAATTATTTATGGCAAATTCTCATGATTATATACTATTTGCAACAGATAAAGGAAGAGTTTATAGATTAAAAGGATATGAAATTCCAGAAGGCTCAAGAACAGCTAGGGGAATTAATATTGTTAATTTATTACAACTTCAACCAGATGAAAAAATAACAACTATGATTAATATGCCAAAAGAAGGCCTTGAGGGTAATCTTGTTATGGTTACAAAACAAGGCGTTATTAAGCGTACTAAAGTTGAGCAGTATTCAAATGTTAGAAAATCTGGGCTTATTGCAATCACTTTAGATGAAGGCGATACACTAGCGTGGACTAGAATAACTTCTGGTAAAGATGAACTTATTATTGCTACTAAAAATGGTGTTGCTATTAAATTCTCAGAAGAAGATGTTAGATTAGTTGGAAGAAGTGCAAGAGGCGTTAGGGCAATTAATCTTTCTAGTGGAGATGAAGTTGTTGGCATGGGTAGAGTTCATGAAGGCTCACAATTATTAACTATCACTGAAGATGGAAAAGGCAGAAGAACTGATTTATCAGAATATCGCTTGCAATCTCGTGGCGGTAAAGGCGTTAGAAACTATGATGTTAAAAAAGGTGGGTTAGTAGCTGGCGTTAGAATTGTTAATGATGAAAATGATGTTATCTTAATTTCACTTTCTGGAATTATAATTCGTATGCATGCAAGCGATATAGCACAGCAAGGAAGATATGCTAGCGGTGTTAGAGTTATGCGTTTAGGGCAAGATGATAAAACTGTAACTTTTGCGGTTACTATGAAAGAAGAAATTGAAGATGAAGCTATTGAAAATGAAGAAGTTTTAGAAAATAGCGAAAATCAACAAGAAGTAGTAAGCGAAGAAACTGCGCAAGAATAAAATAATATTAAAAAAACTCTATTTGTAAAATACAGCTAGAGTTTTTTTATGAGATTAAAAGGGGGCCAATAGTGGAAAGCAAAAAAAGAATTAGCCTAATTATTGTTGTGATAACTTTATTTTTATGCTTTAATCTATTTATTAATAGACAATCAGATAAATTATATATTAATGTTTACGGAAGCGATTTTCAAATGAATAATGTTGAAGATTATGAGCTTGGCGGAAATGAAGACCAAACAGCATTGTTTTTAAAAGAAATTTCAGGAGATGAAGCTTTAATTTATTTTGATAAAAGCCAAATAAGGCCTGGAGAATATAATGTTGAATTTCAGTATTCAGCAACAAATGATGGGACAACTTTAAGAGTTTCTAGCCCGAATTACGTTAATGGAGATAATACTTTTGGCAAAGATTTTGTTAATATAGAAATTGATGAAAATGATAGCGTATTAAATACAGAATTTACAGTTGAGCAAGATGTTGATGATTTAAGCTTTTATATACAAACAACAGATGAAAATTTTGCAATTGGCAGAATAACATTAACTTCTAGCTATATAGTTCAAACAGATAATATTTTATTTATAGCTATTCTTTTAATTTTAGCAATAATAATTTTATATATTATTAATTCTAAAAAAGATTTTATGAAGCCTGTTAATTTTTTAAATCAAGAAATATCATCAAAAAGAGTTACACTAGCCTTTATTTTTATAATGATTTCAGCTAGTATTGTTGCAGTTATTCCTTTAATTGGACAAGGCTTAAACCTTGCACACGATGCTGAGTTTCATTTAGCGAGAATAGAAGGGATAGTTAGGGGGCTTGAAAGCGGACAGTTCCCCGTTAAAATACATGGGGGAATTTTAAACGATTATGGATATCCAAATGGCATATTCTACCCTGATTTATTTTTATATTTCCCTGCAATTTTAGTTTTATTAAATGTTAATATACTAACAGCCTATAAAGTTTTTATATTTTTTATTAATATTTTAGCGTTTGTTATTTCTTATTTCTCATTTAAAAAATTATTAAACTCAAGAAATATGGGAGTTTTACTGGCAATATTTTATATACTAAGCCCTTATAGATTAGCAAATTTATACACTAGGGGAGCTGTTGGCGAATTTTTAGCCATGACATTTTTACCTTTAGTTTTATATGGATTATATGCTGTTATATTTAAAAATAAAAAAGACTGGCCTTATTTAGTTATTGGTGCAACAGGAATACTGCAATCTCATATTCTTTCAACTGCTATGGTTGCAGTTTTTGCAGTTTTTGTGGCTATTATTGGCTTTAAAAATATATTTTTTAAAGAAAAAAGAATTAAAGAATTATTACTTGCAACTGGCTCTGTTTTAATTTTAAACCTATGGTTTATAGTTCCGTTTTTATTAATGATGAATCAATTAGGCTTAAATGTTATGGATAGGACAACCTATTTATCAAATAGGCTTATTTCTCAAGGATTTATTTTCTTTTCATCTTTATATCAAGGCAGTGATATTATATTAGCAGAATCGATTACATACTCATCTGTTGGCTGGGTTTTTATAATCGCAATGGCTATGTATGTAATTTATAGAATAATTTTTAAAACTAATATTAAAGATAAAGAAATAATAAATCTTGGAGATTATCTTTTATTATTAGCGATGATGTCGTTACTTTTAACAACAGGATATTTTGCTTGGGATGTTATTCAAAGTGTTGATTTTATTGCTTCGATTATAGGCTCTATTCAATTTGCTTCAAGATTATCTGTGTTTTATACAGTTGCTTTAACAGGCCTTATTGGTGTTGCAGTTTTACTGTGGTTTAGAAAAAGAGAAATTAGAGCAGCAGTTTCAGTTTTATTAACCCTTGTTATAGTTATTCAAACTTCGATATGGTTTGATGGATATTTACTAAAAGAAGATAGCGTTTTATTTGAAAATAAATATGAAACATTTTTATATATGGACGTTGGTAAAAGCATATCTTTAGGCGAATATGTAACAAGTGGCTCTAATCCAATTGAAAATATACAAACTCCACAAATTATATCAACTAATGAATCTGTTGAGTTTTCTAATTTAGAAAAACATGGAACAACTATGAGCTTTAATTACACAGCTGATTTATCAAATGAAAAAACAACGCTTATCCTACCTTACACATATATTCCAAACTATGTGATAACAGTTGATGGAAAAGAAACTACTACTATAAAATATGATGGGGCAAAAGTTGCTTTTGATTTAGAAAAAGAATCTGGCTTTGTTGAAGTTAAATATCAATCACCTTTAACATTTAGAATTTTTGAATTTATAAGTTTGGCATTTTTAATTTTAGCTATTTTTTATAAGTATTATATTAAAAATAAAATTGTGAATATTAAAATTTTAAATAAGAACAAAGATAATTAATTGAAATATTATACAAAAAAAGGATGTGAATTTCATATCCTTTTTTTAATATTTTAAATTGCAAAAATTATGAAATTATGATATTATTAAAATATAAAGAAAATTAGATTAATTAATAAATTATATAAATTATACTATTTGTATAATCAAAGTACAGGGTTTAATTTTATATAAAACAATAAGAATTTTTAATTTTAGTAGTATAATAAATAGTTTTATATGATAAATTAATTTTAAAATGAATAGAAATTATATAAAATAAGATTTAATAATTTATTAAGAGAGGAAATTATATGATATATTATTTTGCATCTATAATAGGAGATTTAAAAGGATTACTTCCTTTAGAATCAATAGGAAAAGCTAAAAATCAGCATTGCCATAAAACAAAAGAAGAAGCTATTATTTATATGATAAATCCAAATTTTACATATGATAGCAGACAAAAAGAAGAAGCTATTAAAATTTTGCCAACAAAGCCTATGTCGGCGTATTTATATCGCTGTGAGTTAGGAAGAGGAGATAATTTAGGATATAATAACGCAACACTTGCTAAAATAATAGCAAAAGAAAATATTGAAGATGTTAGAGAATATTTTTTAGAAATTTAATAATTATAAATTTATTATAAAAGAATGCTTTTTAGCGTTCTTTTTTAATTTTATATATTTTTAACTGCTATAAAAGTTAATAAAATGCTATTGTTAGTTTTACATTTTTATGATAAAATAGTTATTTAGAGAAGTTTGCAATTTTTAAAATTGCATTTTAATATACTAATAAAGGAGGATAAAATATGAGTACGATTGCAGCATTAGCAACTGCACCTGGGAAAGCGTCGCTTTGCGTTGTTAGAATTTCTGGTGAAGATGCTTTTTCAGTGGCAAAAAAAGTTTTTATCCCAAAAAATAAAAATAAAGATATACAAAAGCAAAAAGGATATACTGCACTTTACGGGGCAGCTATTAGAAAAGATAAAGAAATAGACGAGGCAGTTGCTTTAATTTTTAAATCACCAGCGAGTTTTACAGGCGAGGATATAGTTGAGATTTCTTGCCACGGCGGACAGGTGGTTGCCGACCAGCTATTAAAAGCTTGCTATGAAGCAGGGGCAACTCCAGCTGCTGCTGGCGAATTTACAAAAAGAGCTTTTTTAAATGGTAAATTAAATTTAACTCAGGCAGAAGCTGTTATCGAAATGATTAATGCAACAAGTAATCAGGCTTTAGTTTCTGCAAAAAGTGCGCTTGAGGGCAACTTATATAAAAAGGCTAGTAGTATAAGAGATGATTTATTAATTTTAGTTGGACATATAACAGCTTATACTGATTTTCCTGAAGAGGCAGTTGAAGAAGTTAGTCAGCAAGAAATAAGAGATATTTTAACTAGAAATAAATTAGAGCTTTTAAAATTAATACAAGGATACGATTTAGGCGCAAAAATTAATAAGGGAGTTAAAACAGCAATAGTTGGAAAACCAAACGCTGGAAAATCAACTTTATTAAATTCACTTTCAGGATTTGAAAAAGCAATAGTTACCCCGATAGCTGGAACAACACGAGATGTTGTTGAGCAGGAAATTATTTTAGGAAATATTAATTTAATACTTCAGGATACTGCTGGAATTAGAGAAACTGAAAATGAAATTGAAAATATAGGAATTCAAAGAAGTATTGAAAAATTAAACACTGCAAATTTAATTTTTTGCGTGTATGATGGAAGCTTAGAAATCACAAAAGAAGATATTGATTTGGCACAAAACTGCATAAATAAAAATAGCATTGCTATTATTAATAAGCAGGATTTAGAGCAAAAATTTGATGCCGAAATTATAAAAGAAAATTTTAAAGAAGTTTTATATATTACAGCAAAAGATTTTTATTTATCAAAAGAATTTGAGAAAATTATTTTAAAAGTTATCGGTGCTGATAATATAGATGTTATGACAGATAGCGTTGTTAATGAAAGGCAGTATGAAGCTATAAGAAAAGCTTTTAATGGAGTTTGCGATGCTTTAGAAAGCTTTGAATTTGGACACAGCCTTGATATAATTGGAGTGTGTATAGATGAAAGTTTATATGCAATTTATGAATTAACAGGAGAGAATGTTTCAGAAGAAATTATAGCAGAAGTTTTTTCAAAATTCTGTGTTGGTAAATAATAGCCAAAATAAAGCATACTAGGTTGATTTTTTAGATATGGTTTAAGAAATTATATATATTTATAAATCAACCAATAGTAATATAATGATAAAAAATTACAAAATGTAAAAGTCGGTGAAAGGGACGTGCAAAGCTTTTTTACTCTTATTATGAGTAAAAAAGTAAGGCAAGAATAGAAAGGATATAATAAAAAATGAAACTTGGAAATTATGATGTTGTTGTTATAGGTGCAGGGCACGCTGGAATTGAAGCTGCAATTTCTTCAGCAAGACTTGGCGCAAAAACAGCACTATTCACCCTTACACTAGACGGAGTTGGAAATATGCCTTGCAATCCTGCAATAGGTGGAACAGCGAAAGGCCATTTAGTTAAAGAGGTAGATGCATTAGGCGGAATGATGGGAAAAGCTGCCGATGCAACTAGCATACAAACGAGAATGCTAAACAGGGGAAAAGGGCCAGCCGTTCATTCATTAAGGGTTCAAAGTGATAGAACACAGTATCAAATGTACATGAAAAAACTGTGCGAAAATACTGAAAATTTAGATTTAAAACAAGCTGAAATTACAGAAATTTTATTTGATGATAGTAATTCTGTGGTGGGTGTTAAAACAAAACTTAATAGCGAATATTCAGCAAAGGCTGTGGTAATTGCAACAGGAACTTATTTAACAGGGAAAATATTTGTTGGAAATAGCGAATATCTTTCAGGACCTGATGGGCATCATGCAGCAGTTAGTTTATCAGAATGTTTAAAAGAAAAAGGAATAGAGCTTAGAAGATTTAAAACTGGTACACCAGCTAGAGTTCATAAAAGAAGCATAAATTTTGATGTTTTGGAAATACAGCCAGGCGATGAAGAGGCTGTTCCATTTAGCTTTATGACAAGGCATGAAATTAAAAATGATGTGCCTTGCCATATTTCATATACAAATTTAAAAACACATAAGGTGATTCAAGATAATATTCATAAATCTCCACTCTTTGGTGGAAAAATTGAAGGGGTTGGCCCAAGATACTGCCCATCGATTGAAGATAAGGTTGTTAGATTTCCAGATAAGGATAGGCACCAATTATTTATTGAGCCTTGCGGAGTTGACACTGATGAGATGTATTTACAAGGGATGTCTTCATCACTTCCAGAAGATGTTCAGTTTGAATTTTATAGAACAATAGAAGGCCTTGAAAATTTAGAGATAATGCGCCCTGCTTATGCAATTGAGTATGACTCTTGTAATCCTTTGGATTTAAAAGCAAGTTTAGAATTTAAAAATTTTTCTGGGCTTTATGGTGCTGGTCAATTTAATGGTACATCAGGATATGAAGAGGCAGCAGCTCAAGGGCTAGTGGCTGGCGTTAATGCTGCTAGAAAAATAAATGGACAAGATGAATTTATCCTGCCAAGACAATCAAGCTATATAGGAACACTTATTGACGATTTAATAACTAAAGGCGTTAGCGATCCTTATAGAATGATGACTAGTAGGAGCGAGTATCGCTTGTTTTTACGTCAGGATAATGCCGATGAAAGACTTACTCCAATAGGCAGAGAAATTGGGCTTGTTTGCGATGATAGATGGGACTATTTTATAAAAACGCAAGAATTAAAAGAAAGAGAAATTCAAAGATTATCTTCAATAACTGTAAAGCCGAGTCAGTTTAAAGAGATTATGATAGAAAAAAATCTTCCTGAGCTTTCGACTGGTATTCGTGCGAGCGAATTATTAAAGCGTCCACAGATTTCTTATGATGATATTGTAAGGGCGATAGGAAGAGAAGATGATATAACTAATTTTATAAGCGAAAAGGTTAGTGTTGAATTAAAATATTCTGGATATGTTAAAAGGCAGGAAATTCAAATAAATCAAGCTAAAAAATTAGAGAATACAAAAATTCCAGATGGATTTAATTATTCTAATTTAAAAGGCTTAAGATTAGAAGCAAGAGAAAAATTAGAAAAAATAAAGCCAGTAAACGTGGCTCAGGCTTCAAGAATACCAGGGGTTAGCCCTAGCGATATTTCATCTCTTTTATTAGAATTAAAAATGAAAAATCTTAAATAGATTGTTTTAGTTTTAAAAAAAGCAAAGAGAAAATTAATGAAAGGATTAATTATGATTAATAAAGATAGGCTAAAAAAAGTTTGCGAGGAGTATGATATATTATTAAATTCTACTCAATTAGAGCAATTAGCTATTTACGCACAGTTTTTAGTTGAATATAATGAAAAAGTTAATCTAACTGCTATAACTGATGCAGAATCAGTGGAAATTAAACATTTCTTAGATTGCTTATTATTTGCAAAAGATGAAAGAGTTAAAGGGAAAATCTGCGATGTTGGAACTGGGGCTGGATTTCCAGGGATAGTTGTTAAAATATTAAAGCCTGAAATTGATTTATATATGATAGAGCCAACAGGCAAGAGATGCACTTTTTTAAATTTAGCACTAGAAAAAATTGGAATTAGTGGAACTGTTATAAATGAAAGGGCAGAGGAAGCAGCTCGAAAAGGATATAGCGAAAATTATGATTTAGTTACGGCAAGAGCCGTTGCAAATTTATCAGTTTTAGCTGAATACTGCACACCACTAGCTAAAGTAGGCGGATATTTTATTGCGATGAAAGGCGATGCAAAAGAAGAGATTAAAAATGCTAAAAATGCGCAAAAAAAATTAAACCTTGAATTTATCGAGGAAATCAATTATAACTTGCCTGATGATAGCAAGCGTTGTTTGGCTGTTTATAAAAAGATTAAATCAACTCCTAGCTTATATCCAAGAAACGGTGGAAAAATTAAAAAATCTCCTTTATAAAAAATATATAATATCTTTTATATAAAATAATTTAATAGATAAAAAGATTAGCATGATTAATAAAAATGCTAATCTTTTTTTATTTTATACAATTTTCGTATATAATATTTCGACAAAAGGCAAGATTTTACTATTAATATTTTATTTTTCTTATATAATATTGTCGAATAAATTAGATTTAGTTAAATTTCTGCGATATCTTTTTATTGCATAAGTTGGCAATTTATGGTATTTTTTGAGTATAAACTAAAAAAGGAGTTAAAAAAATGCTATCTTTATCAAATTTAACAAAAAAATTAAATCAAACATTGGTTGAAGATGTTTTAATATCTTTAATTATTCCGTGCCCTTATCAATCACGTAGCTTAGTTTCAAAAAAGGGAATAGATGATTTATCTTTATCTATTAGCGAGAATGGAATACTTCAACCACTAACAGCAACAATCACTAAAAACGGACAATACCAATTAATTTCAGGGCATAGAAGATTAATAGCAGCTAAAAAAGCAGGATTAAATAAAGTTCCTGTTATAGTATATGATAAAACTGATAAAGAAGTGGCAGTTTTAAATATAGTTGAAAATATTCAAAGAGAAGATTTAAATTGCTTTGAAGAGGCAGCAGCAATAAAAACTTTAATTGATGAATTAAAGTTAACACAAACTCAGGTTGCACAAAAGCTTTCTTTATCTCAGCCTGCAATTGCAAATAAATTAAAACTACTTTCGTTTCCTTTAGTATTGCAAAGAAAAATGATTGAATCAAAACTAACAGAAAGACACGCAAGGGCTGTTGCAAGATTAGATGAAGATAAAAAAGAAAAGGCGATAGATTATATTATTAAATATAATCTAAACGTTAAGCAGACTGATGAATATATAACATTTTTATTAGAGCCTAAAAAACAAGCAAAACAAAATATCACAATAGGAATTAGAGATATAAGAATATTTAAAAACACAATTAATAAGGCAGTGATTTTAATGAAAAAAGCTGGAATAGAAACAGAGATAAATGAAACTGAAAATGATGAGGATATTTTTTATACAATAAGAGTTCCAAAGAAAAAAAGAGTGTGATAATATAGGTATCAATATTTTGTTTTTTAAGCTATATAAATAACGCTTAAATTAACAACAACAATTTTTATAAAAACAAAATATTAATATATAAAAATAAGAGTTTTTTTAATAAAAACTCTTATTTTATTTTTCTTATAATAGATAAGACTAAAAAACACTGATAAACACTAGCAAAAATCGCCCTTTCTTCCCAGAATCGTTTTATTTTTATTAAAAGGTATATTTATATGATTGAAAAATTATAATTCGCTACAAACAAGAGTAAAATCTGCCCTAGTTTTATAACATTTGTTCCACGTGGAACATATATTATAGGATAAAAAATAATGTTCCACATGGAACATTTTTAAAAATTCTCTTTTAATTTATATAAAAATATGATACAATATATATAATTTAATGAAAAAATAGATGTGCTGTTTTGAAGGTTAACTTCAAAATTTAAGTTTTGTTTATTAAAATAATGCAAAATTTAAAAGATGGAAAGGAATAAAGATAGTTATGGCGAAAATAATTGCAGTTGCAAATCAAAAGGGCGGAGTAGGAAAAACTACCACTGCTGTTAATCTAGCTTCCTGCGTTGCAGCGCTTGGAAAAAGAGTTTTGCTTGTGGATTTAGATCCTCAAGGTAACTCAACTTCAAGCTTTGGCATATCAAAAAAGAGCCTTGATAAAAGCACATACGATGTTTTAATTGAGGGAGTTAGTGTTAAAGATGCACTAGTTAAAAGCAAATACAAGGTTGATGTTTTGCCATCGTCTATAAAATTATCAGGGGCTGGGGTTGAATTAGTTTCGCTTGATAAAAGGCATTTAAAATTAAGAAATGCTTTAAATAAGGTGAATGAAGTGTATAATTATATATTTATAGACTGTCCTCCATCGCTAGATTTATTAACGATTAATGCATTAAGTGCAGCAGACACTGTTTTAGTTCCTATACAATGCGAATTTTTTGCACTAGAAGGCTTATCGGAATTAATGAGCACAATTAGAATAGTTAAACAGCAATATAATAAAAATATTGATATTGAAGGTGTATTATTAACGATGTATGATCCAAGACTAAATTTAACACTGCAAGTGGTTAATGAAGTTAAAAAATACTTCCCAAATAAGGTTTACACATCAACAATTCCAAGAAATGTGCGTCTTTCAGAGGCACCAAGCTATGGAGAGCCAATTAATATTTATGATAAATCCTCAAAAGGGGCAATAAGCTATATGGAGCTTGCCAATGAATTTATTAAGCAAAATAAAAATTATTAGGCAAAATTATAAATAATATTAAAAATAATTTAAGATAATAAGAAAGGATTAGTATATGGCTAAAAAGAAAACAGGGCTAGGCAAAGGGCTAGACTCTTTATTCCTTCCAGAAGAACAGCAAATAAGCAATACTGCCCCACAAGGAATTAGAATAAGTGATATAGATGTGGATCCTTCGCAGCCTAGAACGAATTTTGAAATGCAAAGTTTGGAGCAATTAAGCCAATCTATTTTAGAACATGGCGTGTTGCAGCCTATAATTGTTATGCCAAATGGGATAGATAGATATAAAATAATAGCAGGGGAAAGAAGATTTAGAGCCTCGAGAATGGCAGGATTAAATGAAATCCCTGCAATAGTTAAAGAATTTTCAACAAGACAAGCTAAAGAAGTGGCTTTAATTGAAAATCTGCAAAGAGAAGATTTAGATCCAGTTGAAATAGCATTAGGATATAAAAGCTTAATGGAAAGCTTTGATTTAACTCAAGATGAAATATCAAAAAAGCTTTCAATTCCTCGCTCGAGCGTTGCGAATAGCTTAAGAATATTAAATTTATCAAGCGAAGTTCAAGATATGATAAAAGAGGGGTTTATAAGCCTTGGTCATGCAAAGGTTATTTTATCTATTGAAGATAAGGAAATGCAATTTGAAGTAGCTAAAATAGTTAAAGAAAAAGAGCTTTCTGTAAGACAATGCGAGCTACTTGCAAAATCTATGCAAAAAGAAGATAAAAAGCCAAAAGAAGATAAAAAACCAAATATAATAAAAGAGATAGAAATTGCACTTTCTAGTATTCATGGAACAAGCGTTAAAGTGAGTTATAAAGATGGAAAAGGCAATTTAAATATAAGCTTTAATAGCGATGAGCAGTTAAAGGAATTAACAAGTTTATTAGAAAAGAAAGAAGGATAAATAATAATGTTAGATATTAGAAGAATTAGGGAAAACCCACAAGAAGTTAAAGATGCTTTAAAAAGACGTGGAACTGATTTATCAGCAAAAATTGATGAAATATTAGCTACTGATGAAAAAAGAAGAGAAATTTCAAGCAAAGTTGATAATTTAAAAGCAAAACAAAACAATGCTTCAAAATTAATTCCTCAATATAAAAAAGAAGGCAAAGACACAGCTGAGTTAATGGCTGAAATGAAATCTTTAGCAGAAGAAGTTAAAAAAGGGGTGCAAGAAGCATCAGCTTTAGAAAAACTGCAAGAAGATTTATTATTAGATATTCCAAATACTCCAGATTCATCAGTTCCAGATGGTGTTGATGAAAAATCAAATATTGAAATAAGAAGATGGGGAGAAGTGCCTTCATTTAATTTTGAGCCTAAAGCCCACTGGGATTTAGGCAAAAACTTAGATATACTAGATCCAGAAAGAGCAGCTAAAGTTACTGGTGCAAGATTCCATTTTTATAAAGGGCTTGGCTGCCGTTTAGAAAGAGCAATCATCAGCTTTTATATGGATTTACACTCAAACGAACATGGCTACACAGAAATGTTTCCGCCGTTTATTGCTAATGCCGATTCAATGAGGGGAACAGGACAGCTGCCGAAGTTTGGCGATGATATGTTTAAATTAGAGGGCAATGAATGGTTTTTAATTCCAACAGCCGAAGTGCCAGTTACAAACTATCACAGAGATGAAATACTAGATGGAAATAAGCTTCCATATAAATACTGTGCATATTCAGCTTGCTTTAGAGCAGAGGCTGGTTCTGCCGGCAGAGATACAAGGGGATTAATCCGTCAGCATGAATTTAATAAGGTTGAATTAGTTAAATTCACTCGCCCAGATCAAAGCTGGGATGAATTAGAACAGCTAACTGCAAATGCAGAAAGAGCACTTCAATTACTAAAGCTTCCTTATAGAACAATTGCTTTATGCGCTGGCGATATGGGCTTTTCAAGCAGTAAGACATATGATATAGAAGTTTATATGCCAAGCTATGGAGAATATAAAGAAATATCATCTTGCTCAAACTTCACTGATTATCAAGCTAGAAGAATGCAAATAAGATTTAAAAATGCAGTGGGGGATAAGGCTCAATTAATCCACACGCTAAATGGCTCAGGGCTTGCAGTTGGAAGAACATTTGCTGCTATTTTAGAAAATTTTCAAAATGAAGATGGCTCAATAAATGTTCCAGAAGTTTTAGTTGGCTATATGGGTGGAATCACAAAAATTGAGAAAAAAGATTTGTAATACTTACTTGACTTAGTCAAGTAAACATAGCATAAAATAATAAATAAAAAAATCAGAGCAGTGATTATATTATCTTTCACTACTCTGATTTTTTTGATTGATAAAATGCATTGCTAGTTTTCGCTTTCTAATTCTATTTCTGTTTTTGGTAAATCTTGAGTGGCTAAAAACATTTCCTCAACAGTTTTTTGCACATGAGCTATTTCCTTACTTAAATCAGTTAGACGATTAAATAAATAAAAATATAATTCTTTGTAATTATCCATAATTAAAACATCCTTTCTTTTTATATTAATAAGCCACTATTTATATTTTACAGTAGATAATAATAAAAATTTGTAGAATTATGTATTAAAATAAAAAAATAAATTATTTGAAATATTTTAAAAAAAGTGCTTGACAAATGCATATAGTTGTAATATAATTATTATTGCACTAAACAAATGGGTATGCCCAATAATAGTGTTTTACATAGATGTGGCGGCATGGCTCAGTTGGCTAGAGCAACCGGTTCATACCCGGTAGGTCGTAGGTTCAAGTCCTACTGCCGCTACCATATAACTGGCCCGTTGGTCAAGCGGTTAAGACACCGCCCTTTCACGGCGGTAACACGGGT
>CAZVOQ010000011.1:0-1068 GCA_964628475.1 uncultured Oscillospiraceae bacterium
TAGATGATGTTCAAATGTAGTTATATATTTTTTTGATGCATCTCCTTGCCATGTTGCAGATAAATCTGTCATTAATTCTCTTAATTTTTGCTCATTTGATAAAAGTACGCTTGAAATTTTTTCAAATTCGGAAGCTGATGTTTTCATTTGTGATATATTAACATTATTCGCCATATAAATTACCCTCCTACACTATTTTCCCAATAGCATCACTTGCCATATTTTCAGTATTTTTCATTTGCTGTGCAGATGTTCGTAAATATTCTGCTGTTTTTAGTAAAAAAGTTATCTGCTTTTTCATTGCCTCTAAAACAGAATTCAAATATGAAACATACATTTTTTCACTCTCACCCGACCATGAAGCTTCTATATTTTTAATAACATCTTCTATTTGCTTATAAGTAGAATTTTGCAAATTACTAGCTACATTTTCTAATTCTTTCGCTTGATTTATAGTTCCATTATAATCAAAAGAAATTTTTGACATAATTTCTTCCTCCTTTTATTAACTCATAGAGCTAACATCAAAGTTTAATGACTGACCTTGCTTTGATATAGTTTCCTCAGCTTTTTGATAAATGCCAGCTACTTCATATAATGCTTTTGGGTATGCTGATAAATTATTAATTAACATACTCATTGAATCATTCATAGATTTTGATAACGCTCTAATCCTATCAGAAGTATCGCCTTGCCAGCCTCCTCTTAAAGAATTTAGAGAAGTAAAATATGTATTAAAGCTTTGCTCTAAGGTTTTAATAATTTTAGTTATTTCATCGCTTGTTGTCTGAAAAGCTTTCGCATCAACTTTGATTTCATTTGAATTTGCCATAAAACACACTCCTTATAATTTTCTTAAACCTCTTATTTTATCAGCTACTTCACCTTCTGATTTTTCGTAATTTTTAGCTGTAGACTTTAGCAATTCACAAATTTCATACATTTGATCGCCCACTTCTAATAAAGCTTCTTTATCAAGTTCATACGATTCCATTAACCTAACTTTGGCATCAGATTGCCAGCTTTTATCAAGACTCAATATTGCATCTTGAAATTTTTGAGCACAAC
>CAZVOQ010000011.1:1078-11179 GCA_964628475.1 uncultured Oscillospiraceae bacterium
TTGAAAGTTCTTTTTCCATTGATTGAGCAACGCTCATTATTTTATCTGAATCTATATTGCTTAATTTTGCCATATATTTCTCCTTTCAAATTATAAATTAGTAAGTGCAAAACTATTTTTATTTTATGAGTTTTGCACTTACATAATTATTAAACTAAATAAGGATTATAATATCTCCACTTTTAACTTCTAAATCTTTAAGTATTTCGCTATCAGCCAGTAACCCTTCTAAATCTTTTGAACAGAATAATACTTGACTTAAATCTGGAAATATTTCTCTACCCTCAACAGCGCTAATCGCTTTAATAAATTCTTTTTTAACTTTACCTACACTCATACTATCATCAAGCGTGAATTCATATGTTTTAGCTATTGATGGCAGTTGGACATCTAATTGTAATTTAGCCATAATAATACTCCTTTATTAATCTTTTGTTGGCGTTATCGGTGTTAGCACTTTTAAGGCTTCGCCATTATTACCATTAACATAGCCTTTTCCTTTTGGAAGCTGTCTAACACTGTCGGTTATGCTCATTTCAAAATCTAAAGCACCTTGCTGATCAAACATACCACCTAGATGTATGCCTGTGTTATAAGAAACCCAAGTGTTCATAAGATTAAATCTTGCATTATCATAGTAATCATCTGGTAAAACTATACCAATTAGATTAATTTTATGATCTAATCCTTTACTTAAAGCAGTTTCTAAAAATTGGCTCATATTATAGTTTTCGCTATAAACACAGCTCATAAATAAGTTCATATCACCAATAATTAAAACTAATCGCTCTTCTTTTTTTAGTGTATTTCTTAAATCTTTATCTTCTTTTCTTGCAGCGGCAACTTCCTTATTTCTATTGATAAATTCAGGAACAAAAACTTCTTGCATTAAGCTAAAAAGTTCTTCATCACAAGTGCAAACTCTTTCAAAAGTATTATCTAGCATTAAAGGTGAGTTTTCTTTATCAAATAGATACAGTTTTGCCCCTTTATTTTTTAGCTGTTTAATTAAGCTTATAGTTAAATCTGTTTTTCCAGTATCACTAAAGCCTCCTATTGTATAGCAAAATGCTTTATCTGTATCTAGCGAAACTATATCGCCAGTATCAGAATTCACACCAAGTGCTATTTCAAAATCTTTTAGCTTTTTAACTTCATCATATTCCATTAAACTCTCGTGGCTAACATCATCTATCACAGCGCCTATCTTTTTAATACCGCTTTCTGGCTTTTGATCAGCAAATATTTTACGTAGAGTTTGAACTGTACTTTGTCCAGCTTCTTCTTTAACTGCTAGTGCAACTTGGAATTCAAGTGGTACTGGTGCTTCAATTAATCCCCTACCTGGAGTTCTATCTTCTGGTAGGATTTCGCTTCTTGATCCTAATACAGCCTCATACTCATATCTATCAGACATTTGCAGAGCTATTCCGTTAGTGAAGTTTTGACGCATTCTACTTCTTATATCACCTGAATTATTCATTGTTAACACTAAGTAAATACCATAGCTTGCTGCCTCTCTACTCAAAGCTGTTAAAACATCTTCATATTGTGGATAAGAATCAATAAAAGCAATATAATTATCAATAAAGAATAATATTGCAGGGCAATCATCGTATTGCTGTACATAATCACGGTATGAGCCGATACCAACATTACTAAATGCATTTTTACGCTGTGCAAGTGTATTTTTTAGTAAAGCGAATATTTCTTCAATTTTTTCATCTTCACCTTCAAACATAACACCGCCAACTTGTGGAAGATTTGCAAAAACAGGCATTGTTCTGCTTGAGAAATCTGCTATATAAATATTAACTTTTGATTTGTCATATCCAGTTACTGCACTGTAAATTAAAGTTTGTAATAATGTAGTTTTACCACTTGTACCACTTCCACAAACAAGCAGATGTCCATCTTGTAAAAAATCTACTGCAACTGGGAATTGGCTTTGTGTTTCAGGACTATCCACAAGTCCAACAGGAAGTTGTAGTGAAAATCCTTCTGGCTTTTTCATACCTTTTAAATCTTCAAGATATAAAGTTTTTGGAAGTGGATCTAGCCAAATTTGCCTTAGCGCTGAAACTTCATTATCACAAGCTACTTGATTTAAATGCGATACTATTGCATCTAATTGAGTTACTTTCACGATATTATCGCTTTTTTTCTTTTTCTTTTTCTTTGGAACTCCATCTTTACCTATTAAATTAATAAGCCTAATTTTAGAGTTTTTATCATCTGTAAATGGTATGTCAGGTGTGTATTCTGCTCCCGACCATCCGCTTTGGAATTCATCGAATATTTCATCATTACCAACTTGGAAGTATCCACGACCTGTACCAGTTATAAATGCCGCTTCTGGACGCTTTAACATTTCATTTGAATCTTGTTTATCTGCAACACGCAAACACAATCTAAAACGAGTGTTTGACCAAATTTCTTCATCGACAACACCACTTGGTTTTTGAGTTGCTAGAATTAAGTTTACCCCCAATGAACGACCAACACGAGCTGCTGATACTAAAGCACGAACAAATTCAGGTTGTTCTTTTTTAAGCTCTGCAAATTCATCAGCAATTATAAGTAGATGTGGCATTGGCTCTGTTGCAACACCAGAACGATATAATTCTATATACGCATCTATATGCTTAACTTTATATTCATTAAAAACTCTTTGGCGATGTTTAATCTCTGCGTTAATAGATAATAAGGCTCTATTTGTTGCATTTCCACCTAAGTTAGTTATAACTCCGGCAAGATGTGGCAATCCGTTAAAGCTTTGCGCCATTCCACCACCTTTATAATCGATTAATATAAACGCAACTTCATGTGGATGATATGAAACAGCAAGAGATAATATATAGCTTTGTAGCGTTTCAGATTTACCTGAACCAGTTGTACCAGCTACAAGTCCATGAGGTCCATGATATTTTTCATGAATATCTAAGTATAGTGGCTCTGCTCCTGATTTATAGCCAACCATAGCTTTCATGCTTTCATATGTTCGATTTTCAAGCCATTTTTTTAACACTTCTAAATCTTCAACTTTAGATGTTTTATACATATCAAGGAATGTTAGCATTTCAGGTATTCCTGCTGAAAGATTCATTTCTCTTACTTTAAAATTAGATAAATTTCTTGAATATCTGCTCATTTCATCAACTGTTATTGTAGGAAAATCAACTTTTTCTCTTTCTGCAAACTTTCCTGTTGTGCTATAAAAGCCTTTATATTCTTCATCATCACTTACAACAACACTACAACCCGCTGGTAATTTATCTGTTGAAGATACTGGGAAAATAACTGTTATGCCAAGCTCCTTAGTTGGATTTAGTAAGTATTTTGCCATCGGTTCATTTTCAATTAAAGAAATATCTCCTATCACAACAACATAATGTGGAAGAATTTTATCTTTTTCATCTTTTTGTTTTCCAGCATTTTCTAGTCTATCTCTAACCACAGTAGATAAAAAGAATAAAACATCACCAACTGTTTTTTTATCATTTGCAATTAAACGTATGCTTCCATCAGGTGCCCAAACATGCGGCAGATATCTTGTGTAATCCCAGCTATCTGTTTCACTCATTGGATAGATATATGAAGTTCTAAGTTCTGTATATGGATGAAGCCCTGTTAGTTGTAAACTAATAACTCTAATTAGATTTAAAGTTTTTTCTCTATCTTTACTAACAACACCAATCATTGTATTATCATATAAAGATAATTCTGATGGCACGTCTTTTAATGTTGACATACGTTCTTTGATTTTTTCAAGATTATCATTTAACGGATCGTAAGTTGCCATAGCTTGCTCTTTTGGAATATCAATATTATTTAAACTTTTTATGTCTGTATTTCCTAAATTGATATGCAGAAAATCGTTATGAACTCCACTTTTTTCCCAAAGACGCGGTGATTTATCTACAAATTTAATAACTTCTTCTGAAGATGGTAGCATATTATTTAAAACAATTTTATTATATTCCATCTTTTGAGCTAAAACACCCGTCATTTTATTCAAATAATTTGTATATGTATCATTTCTAGTTTGCTCATTATTTGCAGCTTCTTCCTTATTATATTTAATGTTTAAAACTGCCCATCCGCCACCTATAGCAGCAGCCCCTAGCGACATAGCAATAGTGCTAGCAAAACTTCCACTATTGCCAGAAAGCATAGTTCCAGCAAGCATTGGGATAACCATTGTAAACGATGGCCCTAAGGTTAAAAATAATGGTTGCTGTTTTTGAGTGCTTTTCGTTGGTGCTCTTTCAATAGTAATTGAATCTTTATTAACTGTTTCTATTTTTCTTGGCGTTCTTAAAAAATAATTTTCTTCTGAGCGATAATCTTCATTATTTTCTGAATAAGGCGTGGCTTCAATATTGATTATTTTAAGTGATTTTTCATTCACTTTAACATTATCATTTGGTGAATTTATTGTGATGATATTTCCTAAATACACTAATTTAAGCCCTACTATATAAATGATATCTCCATACGAAAGTTTTTTACTTCCTCTTAATAATCTACCATTTAAAAATGTTCCATTAACACTTTGTTTATCTCTAATAACTGTTTCGCCATCTTCTATAACTATTTCAGCATGACTCGGTGAGCAAAATTTATTAGCATATGAAATAATATTACTGCTTGCATTACCAATTGTTAAAGATTTAATAGAATTTAAATCTAAAAAGTATTTATTAAAAGTTACATTACCTGTGTCTGCTAATGATACGGTTAATGAAAAAACTATATCAGTATTTTTTATAAAACAGTTTAATAGTATTCCTGGTGTTAATACTGTGCTTTCTACTTCTTCTTCGTCTATTGTGATATTAAATTGCTTACTTTTTTTTATGCTCCATTCTCCACTCCACACTTCAAGCGGCAACATAATATCTTCTTTTAAACCACTGATGTATGGTCTTATTTCAATAGGTATAGTTTTATTATCCACCGATGGGAGATAAATTTCTTGAAATCCGTTTTCAAAGGTTATGGTTAACAATAAATTGTCCATTATAATTCTCCTCTATTTATTATTATTTATCTTAGTAATAATCGTGGCTTATTCTTGGAATCATAGTGTCGCCTGAGCCTATTTGATCATCATTTACATAATAGAATGTGTATTGATCACCTAATAAAGTTGCAATTATTTCTTTATTTTCATTTATGTAATAACTACTTTGTTCAAGATGTTGTGAGCCTACATAAACATTAATAATTCCGCCACTCTCACTGCTTGCAGGATTAAAGACAAGTGTTGTTTCTCCTATATCCCATTCTCCTGGAATTATACCTAAGAAATATTCAGCCGATACTTCAAGCATTCCATCTCTATCAAACACTGTATCTAATTCTGCAAAAACTATTTGATTAGCATTTTTATCAAAATTACCAGTAAGAGCAACTGATTCTCCATTATAAAGAGTAAGTGCATCGCCATCAATTTCATAAGTGCCAGACAATACATCAGAGCGAAAATCTGAAACTGTAAACATTCCATCTTCAAAATACACTCCAACTGTGTTATTTTCTGAATACCATGCACCCGCTAAATCTTCATCGCTCACACCTGATGATCCACCAAAAAGCATTACTGCAACCACAGCAACAACTGCAACTATCCCACCAATTATTATATTTTTATTTATAGGTGGTTTTGCTTGAGTTTCTTCTTTTGGCTTTTTATCAGAAATTTTACTTGTCATATCTGAAAGTTTATCTTGAAGTATTTTTCCAGATGCACTAGCACCCTCTTGGAATTTTTTTGCAGTTTCTTCAATGGCTGCTTTTTTAGCGTTTATTTCCGATTGCTTTAATTCAGCTTCTTTTCTTTTTGCATCTTCTATTTCTTGTCTTTCTTCTTCTTGCCTTTTTAATTCAGCTTCTTTTTTTCTTTGCTCAGCTTCTAATTCTATTCTTTTTGCATCTTCTTGTGCTTGAATTTTTCTTTTTCTTACTTCCTCTTCAAGTCTTTTAACTTCTGCTTCAGCCTCTAATCTTTGTGCTTCTTTTTCAGCAGCTATTCTTTGCGTTTCTTGTTCCTCTAGTTGTTTTTTTCTTGATGATACAAACAATGCAGGTGTGCTATCACTTGATGGTGCGTTTGTATTTTTGTTTTCTTTATCTGACATAATAAGCTCCTTTCATGCTCTTTAATTACATTATTAATTAAAATCTACTTTAAATGCTTTATCTGCAAAGCATTTCTAGCCTTGTGAGTAATACAGGAATTTTACAAGGTTTTTTTAGCCATTCATCGGCTCCTGCTGCCAAGAGTTCAACTTCGTTATCTTTGCCTGAGATTATAAATAGTTTTATATCTGATTTGCTTTTTTTAATTAAATCTAAAAATAAAACAACATCTTCTTGCAAAACATCGCTCTCAATAATAATGACTCGAGGTGCATAACTCTCTACAAGATTCTGGGCGTATTGAATTTCATCACAAATTTCAACTATATACCCATGTCTTTGGAGTATCCTTGCCATGGCTGCTGCCATCATTTCATCATTATCAATCAACATAATATTTGTTTTTATCACATGAATGATGCCTCCTTTCGACTAAATATTGCAAAATAAAAATCTGCTATACAAAAAGTATAACAGATTATTCTACATATATTGAATTGTGAAGAAAAAGGAATAATTCACATCTAATTATTTCGATTTAAGATTATTTTAGCCTTCTAAAAATGTGTATCCTTTGCCATAACTTGAAATAATATCATAAGCATCACTATTCTCACAGTCGATTTTTTGTCTTAGTTTTGATATGTGTTTTGATAAAACTCTTGTATCTTCATTTGATTGACTGCCCCAAACTAAGCTATAAAGCTCATCTCTTTTAAATTCTTTATTTTTGTTTTGAATTAATATAGATAAAAGAGTGAACTCAATTTTTGTTAGCCTAATAAACTCACCTTTAATTGCCACAGTTGATTTAATTATATCAAAAGTTAAATCACCTATTTTAATCACTGTTTTTTGTTTTTTTGATAATTCTTGTTCTCTTTGTAATAATCTTTCAATTACTGCATACAGTTCATCAAAATTATAAGGCTTTGTTATGTAATAATCACCACCGTGCTTTAATCCATCAATCTTGCTAGTTACTTCATTTTTAGCAGATAAAAATAATATAGGATTATCGCTACTTTTTCTAAAAAAATCGCAAATTTCATAACCACTTCCATCAGGGAGCATTATATCTAAAATCAATAAATTTGGCTCGTGTTTAACTAATAAATTAATGGCATCTTTAACTGTTGTTGCTGTTAATACATTGCAATTTCTTCTTTCTAAAAGCCTGCGATTTGCTTTAATAACATCTACTTCATCTTCTACTAATAAAATAGTTTCTTTCATCTTTTACTTCTCCTTAACTGGAATTTTAAAGGAAATACTTGTACCTTTGCTAATTTCACTATTAATTTTTATCTCTCCGCCATGAGCTGACACAATTTGATGGGATATAAATAAACCTATTCCATGTCGCCAATATTCATCGCTCATAGAAACATATCCTTTAAATACATCCTTTTTAATTTTTTCAGAAATCCCTGAACCTGTATCGGTTACTGTTACCTCTTGATAATCCTTATCGCCTTTTAATGACAATGTTATACTTCCATCTCTAGTGTGTTTAATAGAGTTTGATAAAAGATTAATTATAACTTGTAAAAGTCTTTCATAATCTGCATAAACAAGAGGCAATTCATCTATATCCCAAATAATCTTATTATTTTTAGCCTTTATATCGGTTGAAAGTGTGGTAGCGCCTTCTCTTAAAATATCTTCAAGGTGTATTGGGGTGATAGAAAGAGTTAATCTTCCTTGTTCAATTGAAACTGTATCCATTAAATCAACTAAAATTCTGTCAATTCTAATAACAACTCGGCCTATTGTTTGCAAGTTTTTCTTTATAAGTGCTTTATCTTGTGGCGATTCTTCAATTAATTCCATTGTATCATGTGCATTAACCGAAATTGCAGTAAGTGGATTTTTCACTTCATGTGCAACAGTAGTTAAAAAAGTTGATTTAGCTTCATTATATTGTTGAAGCTGTTTATTTTGTTTTGCTAGAAGCTGTCTTTGCAGTTCGTATTCTTTTAAATGTAAAAACAACACAATCCCACAAACAATACTAACTATTAATACTCCTGTAATTTTATCAGTTAAAACTGCAAATTCATTTGGTAAATTCGTAACTGAAGATGGATACATGTAAGCATATACGCAAATACTTATATATAATATCATTTCACAAGCGGATACTATAATAGCAGTGCTTTTATCAAGCATTAAAACTGTGAAAATTACTGCAAATATAAAATAAAATGGCATTGCGCCTTTATATCCGCCACCATTAAAAAACACAATGGGAAATATAATAAAAAACACAGTTATTATAGTTATTAAATAGCAAATTTTAAAGTTACCTGTTTTTTGAGAATAAATAAGCATAAATACAGAAAACAAAAAGGCAATAAAACAAATTAAAACAGCTGCAATATGTTCACCATTTATAAATGCAATTAAAGAGGTAAACACATTCATAATTGATGCTGCTATTGCTAGTATATTAAAAAGCCTAACTCTAAAATCAAGGTTTCTATTTAGAAATCGATTTTTTAAAGATTGTATTTTATCTTCTATCATTTTCTATCCTCACAAATTCATCATATTAAATTTATTATATCATACTATACGAATGCATAACAAGTATTTTAAAATAGTAGTTTTTTATATAGTGAAATTTATAAAAAATTAAATAATCAGAATATTACTAGCAAATTATAAGCTTTTATATAAAATACAAGGAAATGGCTTTAGCCATTCCCTTGTATTTTTTTATTCGCAAAATTTCGTTATAAATGTTTTACTGTTTACAATTTCTTTTATACTCATTAACTCATATAGGCTAAAAATACTTTTTATAGCACCCAATTCATGCTTTCAGTTTGAAGTTTAATCATATTTTCGTAATCAGCTGATTTTTTTAAAAGTTCATTATGTGTTCCAATTGCTGAAACTTTGCCTTCTTTTAATAGCACAATTTTATTTGCGCCTGCAATAGTTCTCATTCTATGTGCTATAACGATAACTGTTTTATCCTTTGTTAGTTTTGAAATCGCCTTTTGCACTGCGCTTTCATTTTGAATATCAAGTGAAGATGTTGCCTCATCTAATAAAACAACTGGTGCATCTTTTAAAAGGGCTCTTGCTATAGATAATCTTTGCCTTTCCCCACCTGAAAGTTTTGAGCCGTTTTCACCAATAAGTGTGTTATACCCATCAGGCATATTCATAATGAATTCGTGGCATTTGGCATTTTTTGAAGCCTCGATAACTTCTTCATCACTAGCGCCTTTTTTTCCTATTCTAATATTTTCCATCACAGTATTATTAAATAATGTAACATCTTGAAAAACAATTGAAATCTCTTTTAATAATGTTTCAGGCTCTATCTTGCTTACATCTTCATTACCTAAAGTAATACTGCCTTTATCAATATCCCAAAAGCGTGCAACAAGTTTCATAGCTGTACTTTTTCCGCCACCTGATGGTCCAACTAGCGCTGTAATTTCGCCTTGCTTTGCTGTGAATGTAACACCATTTAAAACAGTTTCGCTAGTGTCATACGAAAATTCTACATCACTAAAATTAATATCATAGCCTTTAAGCGAAACGCTTTCTTTTCCTGTTTGAATTTTTGTGTTTTCAAATTCTTTCATCCTATCAACGCTTTTTAGGGAAATAAATATTCCAGCTAAATTAACGAGTGCTCCTGCTAATGGATCATAAATTCTTGAAGCTATCATTAAAAACACTAAAAATGTTAGTAAAGAAATTTCGCCTGTACTAAGTAAAGTAACGCCAACTATCATGGTAGTAGCTATTCCGATTTTTAATATCATTTGTGATAAATTAACAAAAGTACCCGTTACAAATTCTGATATAATGCTTGCTTTCTCATGATTATCAAAATAAGTATTCATAATATCAATATGCTTTTTCTCTCTATTATTAGCTTTAATATCTTTAACATTTTCAAGGCATTCTTGAATTTTATCAAGATATGTAAGC
>CAZVOQ010000011.1:11189-15518 GCA_964628475.1 uncultured Oscillospiraceae bacterium
GTATCTCTTTAGTTTTAATAGTAAAGCTATCTTGCAATTTTTTTGTTGCAATGCAAAGTAAAAATGAAACAGGAATCACCCAAGTTAAAGATAAGGCAAGTCTAAAATCAAAGATAAACATACCTATTCCCATAATAATAGTTGATATTATAGAGCCAATAAAGTTTGGGATAAAATGTGAAAACGCACTTTCCATCATCGTAACATCGCCCATCATAGTTGCCGTCAAGTCAGCTAAGTCTTTTTTTGAGAAAAATGATAATGGAAGCTTTCTAAGCGTTTCGGCTAAAGAAATTCTCATATTAGCACTTTCATCATATGCTGAAATATAGCAAAAGTTATATTGAAAATAATAGAGTATAGTAAGTAATACTAGGATAAATATCGAGTATAGGATATATACTAAAATTGTGTACACTAAATTAGTTCCAGATAAAATAGGCATTAATGTATCTTCTATAAAATAATAAGAAATACCACTAACAGCCATAATAACTATATTAATAAAAACTGTTATTATACTTGCTTTTAGTAATTCGCTCGCACCCATATCCGTTAAGGCAAATGTTTTTTGTAAATAACTTTTCATCATCCTATTCCCTCGCTTTCTTCCCAAATAAATGCGTTGTTATATTCATTCCACATTGAATTATAAAGTCCGTTATTTTTAATTAATTCTTCGTGTGTGCCTTGTTCTCTGATTTTACCATTATCTATAACATATATTAAATCAGCATTTTTAATCGTTGAGAGTCTATGAGCTATCATTAACACTGTTTTTCCTTTAGTAAGTTCATTAAAAGCAAGTTGAATTTGGTGTTCATTTTCAGGATCTGCAAAAGCTGCTGCCTCATCAAGAAGTATTATCGGTGCATCTCGTAATATTGCTCTTGCTAGTGATATTCTTTGAGCTTCACCGCCTGAGAGATAAACCCCTTTTGTTCCATAAATAGTATCTACACCATTTGGAAGTTTTGCAATTATATCATCACACCTTGCAGCTTTTAAAGCTATATTCACTTCTTCAATTGTTGCATCAGGTTTTCCCTCGCGAAGATTATCTAAAATACTTGCTTTATATAGATTTGTATTTTGAAAAACAAATGAAATATTTTTCATAAGCTCTTCATTAGCTATATCTTTAACATTAACGCCACCAATTAAAACTTCTCCAGAATCAACGTCCCAAAATCTTGGAATAAGTGTTGCAAGAGTTGTTTTTCCACCACCAGAGCGCCCCACAAATGCTACTGTTTGTCCTTGTTTTATACTGATATTAACATTATCAATAGCTTTTTTATTGCTATTTGGATACGTAAAAGAGATATTATTCATTATAATATCGGAATTTTTTATATTTTGTGGATTTGTTGGCGCAGTAAGTGGTTTTTCTTTTAATAAGTTATCTATTCTATCAATCGCATCCCCAGCGAGCAAAGAGTGCTGACTTACCCACATTATTTTCATCATCATTAAAGAAGCGATCGGAGTGAAAATCAAATAAAAGAAAAAACTTAGAAAAAATTCTATCATGCTAGTTTCGCCAGTTATCATAAAAATTGAAGATAACACTAAAAATACTGGTGTGCTAGCTAAAAAAACTTGAAATATTGTCATTGGCATTCTCATATTATAAGCATACTCAGACACATATTTTTTATAAGTGTTTATAACATTATGAAATCTTTCAAAAGAAAAAACAGATTGATTAAAAGTTTTTACAACTGGGATACCTCTAACATATTCTGTGGCTTCATTATTCATATTTTCAAGAGCAGTTTGGTATTGAGTGATTCTATCTCCCATTCCTTTCATCATTCCTGCCATCATAAACACAACAGCTAAAACTATTGGAATAAGGCTAATTAAACCAAGTCGCCAATCAAAGATAAACAGCATAATAATTACTGCAATGGGCGTTGTGTATGCGCCAATTAAATCTGGTAATTGATGAGCAAGATATGTTTCAGTAGCTCCTGCACTATCATTTATTATTCTTCGTAATTTTCCACTTCCCATATTAGAAAAAAATCCTAAAGGCAATCTCATAATATGATTTAAAGCTGTTTTTCTCATATTTTTTGCAATTCTATACGCTGCAATATGTGTACACATAAGTGCTATTAAATACACAAGCATTGCACCTATTGCACTAAAAACAGCCAGCCACGCATTAGATTTTAAACTATCTGTTAGTGTGATGTTTGGATAAAGTAAAATTATCTCATTTACGCCTTCCCATATGAATACTATCGGAATTAATGCCATAACAGCACTTACACCTGATAAAACCATACCTAAAGTTGTTAAATACTTATAGCTTCCAGCAAAGATATACAGCCTTGAAAGCAGAGGTTTTTGTTTTTTCTTTTCCATAAATTTCTCCTTGTAAAATTACAATTAGTTAGCATTTACTAACTTATATTTTAAAAAATATTAGGGCATTAGCCCCAATATTATTAAAATAATAAATTAATTCGAGAGTATTTCCTTAGTTCCTGCATAATAAAATTTTTGAACTTTACCGATATACTCAAAAGCTTCTTCTTTAGTTAAATCATGGTGAATAGCTTCCAGCATATTATTTATCCCTGATGTTGATATAACGTGAACAAAAAATTTATTAATTTTTGTTGGTTTAAAATTATCATTTTGCATAAAAGCAAGCGAAGATTCTTCCTCAATTTCAATAAGCGTATGAATAAATCTTTCATACTTTGTTCCATTAGAACAGCAAAACAATAATTTAGCAAGCTCGAAGTTGGAATATAGATAATCTAAAATTTGATTAGTACCTATTCCCATAGTGTCAGTGATTTTAGCACTTTCAAAGTCATACTCTCCTTCAACTTCGTCATGTACCTTTTTATATAAATCTAATAAATTATCAGCAAAATCTCCAACTATCGCCTCAAATAATTCATCCTTACCTTTAAAATGATTGTAAACAGCACCAGTTGTTACTTTTGCATTAGTGGCAATGCCTCTTAAATTTGTATTTAAAAATCCTTTTTGTAAAAACTCTTTTTTTGCACAATCGATAATTCTTTCTTTTGTAAGATTTGATGAGTAGCTCAAATATGTCACCTCACATAACAACGATATCTTTAATAACAATGTTATCACATTTATATAACTTTGTCAATACTCGTAAATATGATTAGTTTTAATATGTTTTTATTAATTAAAACTAATACACAATTAATTTACTAACGCTATTACTTATTCAAAAAAAGTTATTTGATTATTTATAATGCTATAACTATCTCTATTTGTAATAATAGCATTTGGATTTACTTTTCCAATCAAAACTGGCTCATTCAAATTATGCTTTAACATATTTCGAATTGCAGTTTTTTGATGTGTTAGAGCATAGCAATATATGCATCCATTCGCACAGCAATTATATGCTCCAATATCAATACTCTCTAAACAATTACATTCTTTTCTTTGATTTTTATCTATTTTTGCATTTATTTTAAGTCCTAAAATCTTTTCAATTATCTCTTTATCAATACAAGCACCATGTAGTATATCAAACTTAGCTAAATCTATTTCTTCAGCACAAGTATAAAGTTTAATATTATATTCTTTTGCAATTTTAGAAAATATTTCTGCTAAAATAAGTATATTATTTTTAGTCATCTTATAATCAGTGTATTCGCCCATTCTAGTTGCTGAGTTTTTATATTTATCAACAAAACTTATAACGCATCTATCTGTATAATTTGAAAGCTTTTTTGCCATATATAAAAAACGTTTTGAATGATAATCTATTGTGTATATATCAGATATAATAATCGGATCATATCTCCATACAACTCGATTTTTTCCAATTCTATTACTTAAATTAATAAATACATCTAGTAGCTCTTCTTTTTTTGGAATACCTTTTTCAGTTTCTTTTCCATATGGGGTTAAAGTAAACTGAAAATAATAAGGACAACCCATTTCTTCAATTATAGGCAGAAATTTTAAAAATGGTATTGGATTTTTAGTCCAAAAAACTATAATATCAACAGCATCTTTCGTTAAAATTGCTTTAGAATAGCGATTAGCATTATATGGATTTTGTATATAAACAAAACCTTCTTTTAATCTTTTAATAAACCATTCACCATAGTAAGATGGTATATCTGTCCTTCTTGAAGCACTTATTATCATTGTCTATCCCCTTATTAGTAGAAAATTAATTAAAATATTCATTTGAATCTGCTGGGGCTTCTAATCTATCTTTATTAGTATATTCTCGTATAACTTTTACAACAGATATTTTATAGCTTTCAAACAATTTAGTTTTGCCCTCTAGCTGGCTCATTCTATGCTCTG
>CAZVOQ010000012.1:0-2759 GCA_964628475.1 uncultured Oscillospiraceae bacterium
TGCTTGAAAATAAAATAAAAGACTATTCTTTTATCAGTTTTCAACATTTAAACATACTAAATGTAAAATCTAAAGAGAGAATTCCAGCCAATTCTAAGAGTGTTATTGCGTGTATTTTCCCATATTTTTCAAAAAAAGCACTAAATGGTAATATTAGCGCATATTGTTCTGTTCCAGATTACCACACTGTAATCAGAATGAAACTAAAATCCATATCAGAAGAATTAAAAACTCTATATCCTAATGAAGAATTTGAAGTTTTCGTTGATTCTTCTCCAATAAATGAAGTTGATATGGCTTTAAAATCAGGGCTTGGAGTTTTAGGAAAAAATTCATTATTGATAAATGAAAGATATGGCTCGTTTATTTTTATAGGCGAAATTATTACCACCTTAGAAATAAAAGCAGAATTAAAAGAAGTTAAAAATTGTATTGGCTGTGATTTATGTATAAAAAATTGCCCAGGAAATGCAATAGACGAAAATGGAGTGAACACTAATTTATGCGCTGGCTTTTTAAATCAGAAAAAAGGCGATTTACTTTGTGAAGAAATAGATATAATAAAAGGCTCTAAAAGCTTATGGGGCTGTGATATATGCCAATTAGTTTGCCCGTATAATAAAGATTTAAAAGAAGTAAATAATGAGTTTTCAAACGATATAATCAACACAATAGATGAAAAAACAGTTCAATCTATATATAAACAAAGAGCCTTTGGATTTAAAGGCTTAAAGATTTTATTAAGAAATTTAGATTTATTTAATTTTAAAGCAGATGAAAAATAGAGCTAAAGATTAAAATTAGATTTTTTATGTATAATTAATAGAGCATTCTATTAATGATAGCAAGAAAAATAATAGTAAACTTGATAAAATCAAGGATTAACTATGCAAAGTAAAGAAAATGAGCTTTAATACACAGTGGAATTTGCATAATTCGTCAATAGATTATTATAAGAATATATTGTATAATAATCAAATTGGCGAGATAAAAAAAATGCAATATTATTTTAATTTGCTGTAATTACACTCATTTTCTATTTTTATTAATTAACTATAAGCATAATAGTAGCTATTATCTTAAAGTTTTACTTTATAAAAGGAGTTCCCAAAGAGTTTTCTCAGTGAATAAAATTTAAGGAGAATTATGGGTATTTTAAGCGAATTCACTAGTAATTTTAAAGTTATGAACAAAAACCTTAAATGGTTTATGCTATGTATATTTATAAACGGCGTAATAATGTCATCAACAAGTGTGCTTCTTAGTATATACTATAAAGACATAGGCTTTACCGAAAGCATTATAGGAAACCTGCTTTCGCTTCGCACACTAGGTAATTCACTTGGTGCGCTAAGTGCAATGGTAATCGTTGATAAACTTGGCACTAAAAAATCGCTTTTTATAGCCTATATGGGAATGGCGATATCAGGAATAGTATTTGTAAATTTATTATTTATGCCGATTTTACAGCTTTTTTCTCTTACATTTGGTATGTCGCAAGGCATTTTAATGGTAATTCAATCGCCGTTTCTTAGAAAAAATAGTAATACTGAAAATGTTGTTACAAACTTTTCTACATCATTTGTTTTAAGTAATGCTGCTATGTTTATAGGGAATTTTATGTTTGGCGCTATTTCAGACATGCTTGCCACTATAGGAAATCAGCAAACAGCGAGCAGACAAATTGTTATGAATATTAGCTTTTTAATACTGCTAACTGCCACATTCGCAGTAAGTAAGATATCTCTTGAAAATGAAGAAAAACGCAGTGAAAATGAAAAGCTTTCCTTAAAAAGCTATGCGATTCTTCTTTCAAATAAAAGAGTTGTGCTATATTTAGTAAAAGTTGCGTTTATGGGAATAGGTGCAGGGCTTGTAGTTCCATTTTTTAGTGTGTATATAAAAGAATCGCTTGAAGTATCCGATTCAGTCGTTGGCATTATAATGAGTATCTCACAAATAGGAACAGTTGTAGGTGGATTATGTATTCCATTTTTAACAAGGCGTTTTGGCAGTGTTAACACTATAATTGCCTGTCAGCTTATGAGTATTCCATTTTTGTTTTCTATTTCCGTTCCACAAGGTATTATTATTATGACGATTAGCTTCTTTTTCCGTTCAAGCTTTATGAATATGGCAAACCCTGTTATAGAGAGCCTTGCAATGGATCTTGTTGAAGAAAAAAACAGAACAATTATGAGTTCAGTTTTTATGCTAACAAATCACCTTTTTAGAGCAATAGGAACTTCTCTTGGGGGGTATATTATGCAAAATATCTCTTATAACACTCCCTACTATTTCACAATTATGTTTTATATAATTAACACTTTTTTGATATACACAATCTTTGGCAAGAAAAATTCTTTAAATTCAAATTTAAAATAATTTTAAAATATATAATATTAAAGGGAATGGCAAAAGCCATTCCCTTGTGTTTTTTTACTCATAAAGTTTTATTAAGAGTATTTAATTTTTGCCATTCCAATTGATTTTTAATAATTAAAAACTCCTAAAAGAGATTCGTCTTTTTCTATCCACTCTTTTAAAACGTCTATAACTCTAAAATTTTCTTCATCATCTCTAATAACAACTTTAGATATACCTGCATTTATAATTAATCTTTTGCACATAGAACAGCTGTTTGTGTTTTCAACAAATTTTCCATTTGAAGCATCTATCCCGCATAGATAAATAGTAGCTCCAATCATTTTTTCTCTTGAAGCAGAAATAATTGCATTTGCCTCAGCGTGAACACTTCT
>CAZVOQ010000012.1:2769-15337 GCA_964628475.1 uncultured Oscillospiraceae bacterium
TTCTACAAACTTCATATCGTTCGCCACGAGGAATATTAAGCTCTGTTCTAATGCATCTTTTTAAATCAAGACAGTTATCCCTGCCTCTTGGTGCTCCAGTGTAGCCTGTTGCAATGATTTCATCATGACTAACAATAATTGCACCATAATTTCTTCTAAGGCAAGTGCCCCTTGATAGTGCCATTTGGGCTATATCTAAATAATAATTTTCTTTACTTTTTCTCATTTTTACTTTCTTCCTTTTTGAATATATAATTCTATTATAATTTTAAATTAAAAACATAAAATAATCAATGAAAAATTTATTAAAATATGATATAATATTAAAAATAGTGTTTAATATAATAAATATAGTATAAACATATAGAAATAGAGAGGACTTATTTTTTATGAATATAACAAATGAAAAGAAAAAAGAGCTTATAAATGCTGCTTTAGAAGGGCAAAAAAAGGCATACGCTCCTTATTCAAAATTTAATGTTGGGGCTGCTGTTTTGGGCGAAGATGGAGTTATCTATACTGGGTGCAATATTGAGAATGTTTCATATGGCTTAACAGTTTGTGGAGAAAGAACAGCGATATTTAAAATGGTTTCAGAAGGCTGCACAACTTTTACAGCATTAGCAGTAGTAGCCTCAGAAGAGCCAGGTGGCTCTGCTCCTTGTGGCGCTTGCAGACAAGTTATCGTTGAGTTTTGCAAAGATTTAGACACAACTCCAATTATAGTAGCGGGTAAAAATGGAGAATATAATGAATACACTCCAAGCCAATTAGTTCCTAACGCATTTACAAAATTTGTGTCAAATGAGTAAAGAGTTAACGAATTTATCGTATATTAAAGATTTAGCTAACCGCCACAATTTTGCTTTTCAAAAAAACTTTGGGCAGAATTTCATTGTAAATGCTGGAATTTGCCCTAAAATAGTTGAGTATGCTGGAGTGAATGAAAATATAGGGGTTATCGAAATCGGAACAGGTATTGGAGTTTTAACAAAAGAGCTTTGCAAGGTGGCAAAAAAAGTTGTTGCGATTGAAATTGATAAAACATTAATGCCTGTTATAAATGAAACACTTTCAGAATTTCAGAATTTTAAAGTTTATAACCAAGACGTTTTAAAAACAGATATATTACAAATTATAAAAGAAGAATTTGAGGGAATGGAAGTTGTTGTGTGTGCAAATCTGCCATACTATATAACTAGCCCTATAATTATGAAGCTTTTAGAAGAAAAATTGCCAATAAAAAATATAACGGTAATGGTTCAAAAAGAAGCGGCAACTAGGATTTGTGCTAAAGAAGGAACTCGTGATATTGGCGCAATTAGTCTAGCTGTTAAATATTATAGTGAACCTGTTATATGTTTTAATGTGTCGCCTGGTAGCTTTTATCCACCACCAAAAGTTACTAGCAGTGTTATAAGGCTTGATATAAAAAAAGAAAAAACAGTTGAGCCTCGCAATGAAAAAAGAATGTTTTCATTGATTAGAGCAGGATTTAATCAAAGAAGAAAAACTCTAACAAATGGAGTTAGTGCGGGCACTGGTATCTCAAAACAAGAAATAGACGAAGCACTAAAAGCATTAAATTTAAATAAGCTTTCAAGACCAGAACAGCTAACACTTAAAAATTTTGCTGATTTATCAGACATATTATTTAAAGATTAAGATAGTTTTAAATTAGAGATTGCAATAAAAAACTCTAAATAAGAGGAGATATAAAAATGGAAATGGAATTAAGAGAAAATCTTAATGAACAAACAATTGCAAAAAAAGAATATTCAAAGATGGGCATTGCTTTTTTTGTAATGACAGTTGCAACTATAATTATCCAAACAATACTAATACTTGCAATTGAAAATATACCAGCAATATCACAGAATTTTGATATTACAACAATTATTTTAACAGGCTCATTTTATCCAGTTGGATATATTATACTTTATTCAATGCTAGGGGCAAAAAATAAAGAATTACCAAAGATTGAAAAAAATAAAATGAGCAAAAAAAGATTTTTTCAAATGTTCACTTTGAGTTATTTTTTAATGATTGCAGGAAATATAATAGGCCTAGTTTCAACAGAGATTATTGCAAGCTTTAAAGGCGAAGCAGTTGATAATGTTTTAGTTGAAACGATGAACACATTATCTCCGGTGGTTTCATTAATATTAGCTGTAATTTTAGCACCAATATTTGAAGAAATATTTTTTAGAAAATTTTTAATTGATAGAATTCATATGTTTGGAAAAGTTCCGGCAATTGTTGTTTCTGGGCTAATGTTTGGCTTATTTCATGCAAATCTAAATCAGTTTTTCTATGCTTTTTTCCTAGGAATGATTTTATCTTATGTGTATTTAAATTATGGAGATATTAAAATATGTATTGGTCTTCATATGCTAATAAATTCTATTGGATTTATTGTTACGGTTATATATTCTCAAATAGATTTAGAAACTTTAGAACTAATACAAACGCTCGAACCTAGTTCGCCACAAGACGCTGAAATTATAATGCAGTATGCAGGGCCGATTTTGGGGATGGCAGCTATTACGATTATAATTCCCGTACTAGTTATAATGGGATTTATCTCATATATAAAAAATCTAAAAACATTCAAATCTTATAAAGCATATAGCAAGCAAACAGAAAAAATAACCACAGTAAAAGCTATATCAAATATAGGAATAATACTATTTATTTTAATAACAGCCGGACAAATTATGTTACAGCTATTTTTATAATGAATAAAAAAACCAATTTATAAAACTTTATACTCAAAAAATAATTAGTAAAATTAAAAAGTTTAAAATAAAGGAACGGCGAAAGCCGTTCCTTTATATATTTAGTTTATATTTTAATAGTAAAACGTTATTTAACTAAAGCAGGATTTGAAGTATTGTAAACAGTGTGAGTTCTTAGATAGTTTGCCCATTCTGAATAGCCAGCCCCAGAAAGATGTATGCCATCTCCCCCATCGATATCTTCTCGTAAATATCCACTCTCACTAACTAATACTTCATATAAATTTATAAAAGCTAAGTCTTTTTCAAGGCACATTTGAGCAATTTCAACGTTTGCTTGATAAACTCTTTCAGGAGAAAGTCCTGGTTTTGCAGAAACCATGTAGGCGGCTATTGGAGGCACACTAGTTACATAAATTTGAGTTTCTGGAAGATAAGTGCGCAACTCGTCTATAAATTGATAGTAGGTAGAGATGAATTCATCAATGGCCATATTGCTCGTTAGTGCATTTGTTCCAATAGTTATATAAATTTTCCCTGGATTTGCATTTGCAATAGCCTCATACCCAACAACAGGCTCAACTACACCAGCTTCATTATAAGCATTTATATATCCGCCATCAAAAAAACTTCTAGGCGAAATACTTCTAGCAGTTATAAAAGTTGCATTAACTATTTCAGTATAAGTTTGGTATACACGAAATCCATCGGCTAAGCTATCGCCAACAAAAACAGCATCGTCAAAATAAGTTAAATCAACTCTGTCGTTTTCAGCCACTTGAACCATTCTAAAATCAAAGCCTCTATATTCTTTATTTATCGTAGGCACTTGCCCCTCATTTAAAAGAGAGATGCTAGTGTTTGTTTGTAAAATAGAATATTCAGTTGGCTCAATTATTTCAGGCTCATCGCTTTTATTTTTTGAAAAAAAGCTTGATGTTATTTGATATCCTGCAAAAATCACCACAGCTACAAATAAAAATAAAGTGGCAACTCTTAAATTGCGTTTTCTAACCTTTTGCTTTCTTCTTTTTTTGATTGTTTCTTCAGAAACATACTTCCTCATCAAATTCTCCTTAATATATCTATTAAAATTAATTATTAAATCTATATTTAGTAACTTTCACCCATTATTCTATTATAAATCATAGCAAAACTAGTTGCAAGAAAAATTTTAAAGGTAAAATGTAGATTTATGGCTTAATATAAGGAGAACCAACAACAAAAGGAGAATTCTCATTATAAACAGTGTGCGAAATTAGATAATCAGTCCACATTTTATATCCAGTTGGAGTTAAATGTATTCCATCATAATCTAAATCTGTGTTTAAATGCCCTTCGCTAGTTGCGAATATTTCCTGAACATTTAAAAAATAAACGGACTTTTGCGATGCAATTATTGCTAGAGAATTATTTATATCAGCAATTTTTTGTGGATTATAAATATCATTTTCAGCAGATTTTTCAGCAGTTACTGGAAGAATACTATTAATATAAATCACAGCATTTGGAGCTGCTATTTTTAATTCATCTATTAATAAAGAATAATCATTTAATAATTCTTCACTAGAAAGATGCAAAGCATTTGTTCCTAATATAACATAAATTTTTTCTGGAGCCATTGCAGAAATTTCAGCCATTGGATCTACGGGATCTTCATAATCGGGTAAAGTGATATAATTCCCATCTAAAAAGCTTGCTGGTTGCAAGTTTCTATTTGTAAAAAAAGTGGCAGTGTCTATGCCTGTTGTGCCTTGATACTCACGAAATCCATCGCCCAAACTATCGCCGATGAATAAGGCTGTATCAAAATAATTTAAGTGAACCCTGCCGTTTTGAGGTAAAGATAAATTGCTTGAATTTGGAGCGATAATATTAACAGGCTCTGTTTGCATAGCTGGAAAAACTTCTAAATTCTCATTTAGATTTTCAGTTGGCTCAGTTGTTGTAGTTGGCTCTAAAAGAAAGCTTTCTTCAACTTCTTCTTTTGAAAACATATTTATAACAGAGGTTATAATAAAAGAAATACCCAAAACAAAAACTACTGCAAGCGAAGTTAAAGCAAGACGCCTTGCCTTTCGTTGCTTTTGTCTTCTAAGAAGTGTCTCTTTAGATGTGTATTTCGACATAAATAAATCCTTATAATTTTATAATTTAAATATTATTATAAAATAACTTTGTGATTATTTCAAGGTAAAATAATGTATTGTAATGATAATGTATTATAATCATAATTAAATTATAAAAAGGAGGAAAACTCCTCCTTTTATAGTTTTGATTAAAATTTATTATTTTAATCCATTATAATGTTTTGCTCGATGGTGTTTTTTTTGCTTTTTAAATTGATACATCCTATGGTCTGCAATAGAAACTAGTTTTTGTGGAGATAATCCGTTTGAAGAAGGAACAAAAACTGTTCCGTAGCTAATGGCAGTATCATATTGCTTATCATACACGCTTTTTATAGCTCCTATACGATTAAAGCATTTTAACGTTCGTGCATGAACTTCTTCTTCATTATTAAATTTTCCAACAACAACAAACTCATCGCCACCATAACGGTTAATTAAATCATCAGGGAAAGATGATTTTAATTCAGCAGCAACTTTTTTAATATAAAAATCGCCTTCATCATGCCCAAAATTATCATTTGCAATTTTAAGATTATCCATATCAATAAATGTGATAAAAAACTTTTGCTTATCATTAACATATTGTGAAATTAAATTATCGGCAACATCTCTAGTGCCTAATGAGGTTAAAAAATCGGTAGATGCGGTTACTTCTAATTCTTTAATTAGCTCTTTTTCTTGAGCATTTTCATGGCTTATTTTATGATAGCTATCCATAGCTAATCTTAAATCAGATAAATGATAAGCGTATAAAATTGATGCAATAAATCCACCTAAAGTGAAAATACCAATTAAAATATATTGGTAAGCAAACCCTTCCACATATCCAGAAATAATGCCCCCAAAGAATGTAAACACTGTTAGCAATATAAATATAATAGAAAGTAATGTTGTTGCAAAAATCATGTTTTGCTTATCTGCTAAAATAGTGTCAAGGGATGTTCTAGTTAAAATAGTTTTACTTAATGTGATTGCTCCTATCGACATACAAAATGAAAAAGCTAAAGCCAAATAAAAGTTGTCTAATGCTAAAACGCCTTGATTAAAGCTCTCGATACTACTTCTAAATAAAACAGAAAAAGCAATTAAAACCATTCTTTTAGAAAAAGTGTTTATAGAAAAAGCAAGCGTTATAAATAAAGCATAAGAATTGCTAACTTTAAAAACCAATTTATTTTCTATAAATAATATAATAGTAAATAAAATAACTAAAAGAGTTTCGTTGCCTGCAAAAGGCCCTATCGGATAGAAAAACCAAAATGAAACATTAACTATTCCAGCTATAATAATAGGCAAAGCTGGAAATTTATTTTTTGAATAAACATAGGACATAAAAGAAAATGAAACAAAATGATAAGCTGTAAAAAATACAAAGAAAGCAATATAAACTGTGGTTAAACTCATAATTTATCAGCCTCCATTCTTGCTTTATAAAAACGCTCTTTATGAGTGCGCATTAACTCGTCTGCCATTGAAAGAATATGTGTAACTCCAGCAAGTTTTGTCTTTTCATCAACTAATAGCGAGCCAATACTAGCAGAAATTAAAAATTCTTCAGTTTCGTTTTGAATTGCTATATTACTTAATATTCTTTTTGTGATTATCGAAGTTGCCTTTTCGTTTGTTTCACTTAGAATAACTAAGAATTCATCGCCACCTATCCTAGCTGCAAAATCATCATCTCTAATAGATTTTGTTATAGCATTACCGATTTTAACAATAAGCCTGTCCCCAGCTTCGTGCCCATAAATATCGTTTGTAGATTTTAATCCATTAACGTCAACAAAAAGCACAGAAAATGAAGTGTTTGGCATTCGGCAAAGCTCTTCAAGTGTTGAAATAATATATCTTCTATTATAAATTCCAGTTAAAGAATCTTTATCAATTTTATTATAAACCTTATTTTTTATCTCCCTAATTTTTGCATTTTCCTCTTTTGCAGAATCTGAGTAGCGCTTATATAAAGAGGCATTAATAAGCAGTATGTTGTATATAAAAATATAGTAAAATAGTGATAATAAGCAGATGCTAATAAAAATAGAAAGATAAACTTGAGTTATATTATTGCTAGTGTTTATTATTAAAGCAGCATAAAAAACTTCAAAAGTGAGCGAGCCGATAATAACAAATAAAAGCATAACAGTGTATTTTCCAGCAGAAGTTATCCTTTGAACATTAGTAGCTGGCACAAGTAGCTCAAAAGTTATGAGCATTAAAAATAAAACAACACAGCATATTAATAAAACAATGCTTCTATGAGTGGTGTTTAAAACTGCATATAATGGAAAAAAATTATTAACTTGCGAATATATCATTGTGATAGGGATATTAACAACAGTTATATTTAAAACAAATATAGCAGCACCCGTTACAGATTGCAAAAAACCAGCACGTGACATTAACATAAATTCAATAGTTAATGCTAAAAATGCTAGAGGATAAAAAAAGTAGTGAGGTATTGCTGTGGCATAAAACATAATTAGAAATATTGTGTTTATGGTAGCAAAAAGTATATACAAAGCTGAATTTTCATAAGGATCGGCTAGAATTTTTGCAGAGTAATGCATTAATTTAAGCTGATAAATAAAATAGACAAGCGATCCCATAAACATCCAAATTAAATCCATGTTAAATCTCCTTTATAAATTATTTCTTTTTTTTCTTAACGCTGTATCCAAAGGTTCCAATAGATTCGCCTAAAGATAGGTATTCTCCGTGTGAGTAAACTAATAAATCAGATTTATTTAACTCAAATTTTCCGGTTTCATTCATATATTCATCGCTAACTTGCACACTTTTTACGTTAGCTAAAAATAAATCATGTGAGCCAAGCTCTTTTATTTCAAAAACCTCACATTCAATATTAACAGGACATTCATTTATAATAGGAGCATATTTTAACTTTTTTGCAGGTGCAGGCGTTAATTTCATTTCTTTAAATTTATCAACGTCTTTACCAGATTTTACTCCACAATAATCTGTTTGAAATGCTAATTTTGTAGTTGTTAGATTTATTACAAATTCTTTAGTCTTTTCTAATAATTTATATGAATGGCGATTTTTTCTAACCGAAATCCCAACCATAGGAGGGTTAGTGCATATAGTTGAAGTCCATGCGATGGTTATAATATTTTTTTCATTTTCATCCCCAACGCTAACCATAACAGCTGGCAAAGGATAAAGCATATTTCCAGCTTTCCATTCTTGTTTTGGCATATAAAATAGCCCTTTCTTCGTTTAATAAAGGAAAAAACATTATTTTTTGATATTTTTTCAAAATATATTATAACATATAAAAATATATGAGTAAAGAATTTAAGTTGAATAAAGTTTGAAAAATTCAGAATAATAAATGAATTTTTATGATTAATAATTAACAAATTATGCATAAAAAATAAAAAAGAAATATCAAAGCTAAAAATTGATATTTCTTTAAATTAAAACGATATTATTTTCTGAATTTAATAGTGAGATTTCTTCTTTAGTATGGGTGACAAAAATTATAGTTTTTTCTTTTGAATATTTTTTAATTATATCAATTACAGTATTTTTTGTTTTTTCATCAAGGCCTTTTAAAGGCTCATCAAAAATTAAAATATCTGCATCGGATAATAATGCTCTTAAAATTGCAACTCGCCTTTTCATGCCCCCAGAAAGCGATAAAACAGGCTGATTAATATAATCAGTTAATCCAATTTCGCATAAGGCATTTTCGATTATCTCTTTACTAAATAAAGAAACAATTGAAATATTAGCAAAGCTTGATAAATTATTTATAAGGCGATTTTCTTGAAAAACAGCCGATATTTTTTTATTTTCAATGCCGATAATTTCTCCAGAATCATAAGGAATAAGCCCTAAAATAATTTTTAAAAGAGTTGTTTTGCCTTTGCCAGACGCTCCCATGATACTACTAACTTTATTAAAAGGAAAAGTTGCTGAAAAATTATTCAAAACAATATTTTCGCCATAAGATTTATTAATATTTATAATTTGTATCGCATTATCCATTGCCTAAAAATCCTCCTTTTAATATATTTTTTGCAAATAACTCTAAGCCTTTTCCATAAATTTAAATAATTTATTTAATAAAAAGAAAAATAGTTTTTCAAATGATGCACTAATTATAACAATAACCATTGTCCAAGCAAAAAGCGAGGCAGTGTCTAAAAATATTTTTGCATTAAATAAATGTTCGCCAATAGAATTATTTGGAATCCCTATAACTTCAGCTGCAATTCCAGATTTCCAAGCAAGCCCTAAAGACACCTTTATTGCCGAAATAAAAAATGGAAAAACTTCAAAAAAGTAGATGTATCTAATTTTTTTAATAGTATTCATTCTAAAAACTTTTGCCATCTCTAAAAGATTCTCATCAGTGTGTAAAATTCCTTCTAAAACACCAGTGTAAACAATAGGTAGCACCATTAAAAAGCAGATAAGCGTTGCTAAATTTTCACTTGAAAACCATATTAAAGATAAAATAACAAAAGAAACAACAGGAACAGATTTTATAGTGAGCATAAAAGGAGATAATAAATCTCTGATAAAATTATATTTAGCAGAAAGCATTGCCAAAATAATAGCAGTTATAACGCCAATAAAAAAGCCTAAAGTTATACGAAAAAAACTATAGCCAATAGCAAGCCAAAAGCTAGAGGTGAAAAAAAGCTCATAGAGCTTTTTTATCACTTCTAGTGGAGATACAATAAATATCTTTTGGTCAATTATTACAGCGGCAATCTGCCAAATAATAATTAAAACAGCTACTGCCCATAGTTTAATTTTAGGTAAATTATTATTGTTGTCTTTCATAATAGAAATCATCAGCCGGTAGAACGCCGCCTACTGAGGCTGGATTTTGGTCGAATAAAACTTGTAAATATCCTGAAAGTACAGGTTGTAAATTAGATGTGTTATCAAGCAAAACGATATTACATTTTGGAATTGCCACTTTTGCAACTTCTTCTGTTGTGATTTCATATTTTGCAACTAAAGCTGCCCCTTCATCAACATTAGAATTAATAAAATTAACTGATTCATTATAATGATTTAAAAATGCTTCAACTGCCTCAGGATTATTTTCAACAAATTCTTTTCTAGCAACGATAACGCCTGTTACTAATGAAGAAGATGAGCCTTTATTTCCATCTTGAATAGCATCCCACTCAGCTGTTAAATCTAAAGCAACTCTTAAAGTTGAAACCTTTGATAAAGCTGTTGTTACAAATGGTTCAGGAAGCATAGCAATCGCATTTTCATTAGCTGAAATAGCTGATAAAACTTCGGCAGATTCTGATTTAAATTCAATAGTTACATCATTATCAGGATCAATCCCGTTTGAAGAAAGGATATATCTTAAAGCGTATTCAGGCGTTGCGCCTTTTCCAGTTGCATAGATAGTTTGTCCTTTTAAATCTTCAATTGAAGAAATTGTTTCGCCATTTTCAACTATGTATAAAACCCCTAAAGTATTTATACCTAAAACTTGGATAGCTCCCTGTGTATTATTATAAACAATAGAAGCTAGATTTGCAGGAACAGCAGCGATATCAACTTCGCCTTTAGCTAAAAACGCTGTAACTTCTGCAGGATCAACAACGATATCAAAGCTGTAATTATTATCAGTGATTTCGCCCATTTCATTGCTGCTCATAAATTGAGTAAGACCCATCGCAGTTGGCCCTTTTAAAGCAGCAACTCTCACATCAACAGGATCTACAGCTGGAGTTGTTTCTTGTGTTTGTGATGTAGTGTTATCAACTTCGCCTTGAGTTTCTTCTGTTTGAGTAGAAGAACAAGCTGTTAAAAGCGAAACAGATAAAATAGCGCTAAGTAAAATTAGGGATAGTTTTTTCATAAATAGATTCCTTTCATATATGCCATTTAATTTATTATACACAGTCTTTTAATAAACTGCATAACACATCTTCATCGGTTATTGTTATATCAAGCAGCCCTGCTAATTCCAATTTTTAAAGCGATTTCTTCTCTTTTTCCGCCTAAATCAACAATGTTTTTTTCATTTTTATTATTTAGAAGGAATTTAATAAATTTTTCTCTCGCTGATTGAATAGTGAAAAATTCAATTTTTTTAAGTAAAAAACTAATTTTTTCATTACAATGAGCACCATATTTCATAGCAAGTTTTGCATCATTCTCCATTGCCTTGACAACTTCTTTTTTAGGAATATAAATAATTGTAACATCATTTTTGCATTCAAGAGTTGTATCAAGTTTGTGATTAAATAATAAATTACTAATCCCAAAACAACTTCCAGCACTAAGAGTGTTTACAATGGTTTTTTTATTATCCTCAGAAATAAAGCAAACGAAAACATCGCCGGAATGAATTAATGCAATTGAGGGAACGCCATCTAATTCATCTAAAACAATATCACCCTTTTTGAAATTTTTAATAGTAACGGTTTCAGGCTTAAAATTTGCACCACTTAAAAATTGAGATTGGTCTATGCTAGTCATAATATCAAGATATTCCATAATAAAATCATTCCTTTCTTTAGCTATAATTTAGTATAACAATTATATCACATTGATAAAACACAGTCAATAAATTTGTATCAAATGAGATAAATATTAAGAGAGATTAACAATTTGTTAATAATAAGTTAATAATAAAAAAAGGAATAGCATAGCTATTCCTTTTTTTATTTGGTACATTTTATATTACAAAAATTTAAATTCAACTATTATTAAAACACTAATTTAGCTACTTATTTCCTTGCCTATTGCAATTTTGGCAGCTTCTGTTGCATGTATTTTGGTTGTATCAAAAACTGGTAAAGCTATATCGGATTTAAAAATAAGTAAGCCGATTTCTGTACAGCCTAATATTACTCCTTGTGCTCCTTGTTTTTGCAGTTTATTTATTATTTCAATGTATTTTTCTTTAGATATAGGGTTAATTTTTCCCAAACACAACTCATCATAAATAATATCATTAATAATTTCAATATCTTCATCATTAGGAATAATCACATCAATATTCTTGTCTATTAATTTTTGCTTATAAAAATCTTGTGTCATAGTATATTTTGTGCCAAGTAAGGCGATTTTATTAAGCTTTTGCTTTTTAATAGCATTTGCAGTAGCATCGGCAATATGAATAATAGGGATATTGATATTTTCAGATATTTGCCCTGCAACTTTATGCATGGTGTTAGTGCAAATAACAATGAAATCAGCACCTGCTTTTTCTAAAGTTATAGCAATATCGGATAAAACTTTAGCACTTTTATCCCACTCACCCTTTGCTTGGTATTCTTCAATTTGTGCAAAATCCACGCTATAAAGCAAAATTTTTGCAGAATGTAAGCCACCTAAAAGCTCTTTAGTTTTTTCATTAATAATTTGATAATAAGACACTGTGCTTTCCCAGCTCATGCCACCGATTAACCCTATTGTTTTCATAAGTAAGTATCCTTTCAATAACATTAATAATATTTAATGTAATATAGAAAACAAGCTATTAAATTCACTAAAAATTTTATTTTAATAATCATATTTTCTTTTTATGAGTAACTATCCTAAGCTAAAATTAAAAGTATAATAAGTGTTGTTTTATATTGTGGGTAATAACTATTTTTTGTAGTGAAGCAAAGATTTTCATGTGCACCGACAAATGCTCATAATCGGTACAAACTAATAGATTTACTTTACCTCTTGGTCTACCTCAAT
>CAZVOQ010000013.1:0-15211 GCA_964628475.1 uncultured Oscillospiraceae bacterium
AATGAGAGATATAGGCAGAAATTTAGAGGGAGTTTAAATGTCAGGATTAAAAATACTATCCTATGGAATGTGTAAGGCAGATAAAGTTTTCACGAATTTCGATTTTGAAAAAATAATGGATACTAGTGATGAATGGATTACAACTCGTACAGGGATAAAAGAAAGAAGATTTATTAGCGAAAATCAAAATAATGTATCTCTTGCAACTGCTAGTGCAAAAGAAGCTATTAAAAATGCAAATATCGATATTGAAGATGTAAAAATTGTTATTGTAGCAACTTTTACACCAGATAAAGAAACTCCAGCTGTTTCAGCAGAAGTAGCAAAAGCTATTGGGATTAAAGAAGATGCTATTTGTTTTGATTTAAATGCGGCGTGTTCAGGATTTGTTTATTCTTGCAGTGTTGTAAATGGTTTACTAGAACAATACAAAGAAAAATACGCTTTAGTTATAGGAAGTGAAGTTATTTCAAATGTGATGGAATTAACTGATCGCTCAACGGCAATTTTATTTGGAGATGGCTCTGGTGCTGTTGTTTTAAAAAAGGAAGATAATTTATCTTTTGGTGCTGTTTCAGGCTTTGTTGGGGATGAAGAAGATGTTCTATCAATTTCAAATGAAACTAAAAAACTTCAAATGGATGGACAAGCAGTTTTTAGATTTGCAACTGAAAAAATGACAAAGGCTATAAAACAAATATTAGATGAAAATAATTTAACCTTAGATGATATAGATATTATTATTCCTCATCAGGCAAATAAAAGAATTATTGATTTAGCTGTTAAAAAATTAGGATGCGATTACTCTAAATTCTTTTTAAATTTAGAGAACTATGGAAATACATCAGCAGCAAGCATACCTATGGCTTTATATGAAGCTAATATAAAAGAAAATAAAAAAGTGTTATGTGTTGGATTTGGAGCAGGGCTAAGTTATGGTGCTGTTTTACTAAATACTTAAAATTAGCACTAGCAAGTTTTACATTAATAATAATTAAAAAATAGTATTATTAATGAGAAAGCACTAAGAAAGGAATATTCATATAAATGGAATTAAATAAAATTTTAGGCACGAAATACCCAATTATTTCAGGAGCAATGGCTAATATAACAACTGCAAAATTTGCAGCAGCAGTTGCAAATAGTGGTGCAATGGGAATTATCGCAACAGGCGGTATGAATCCAGAGCAAGTAAGAGAAGAAATAAAATTATGCAAATCTTTAACGGATAAGCCATTTGGTTTAAATTTAATGCTAATGAATCCACATATTGATGAAATAGCAGAAATAGTTCTTGAAGAAGGAATAAAATTTGTAACTACTGGAGCTGGAAATCCAGAAAAGTATATGCCTAAATGGAAAGAAAATGGCGTTGTAGTTTTCCCAGTTGTTCCAAGTGCTACTTTAGCTAGAAGAATGGAACAATCAGGAGCCGATGGAATTATTGCAGAAGGCACTGAAAGTGGTGGTCACGTTGGAGAACTTACTACTATGGCACTTCTTCCACAAGTTGTAGAAGCGGTTAATCTTCCTGTTGTTGCAGCTGGTGGTGTTGCAAATGGCAAACAATTATTAGCAGTTGAAATACTAGGTGCAGTTGGTGTTCAAATAGGAACTTGTCTTTTAGTTAGCGAAGAATGCCCAATACATGAAAATTATAAAAAAGCTGTAATTAAAGCAAAAGACAGCGATACAGTTGTAACTGGTAGAAGTAGTGGTGTCCCAGTTAGAGTATTAAAAAATCAAATGACTAGAGAATATTTAAAACTAGAAAAACAGGGCGCACAAAAAGAAGAACTTGAAAAATTCACTTTAGGCTCACTAAGACGTGCAGTGCTCGAAGGCGATGTATTAAGAGGCTCTTTAATGTCAGGACAAGTGAGTGGGCAGTTAAAAGAAATTAAGCCACTTAAAGAAATTTTAGAAAATTTAATGAACGAATACAATCAAGCTAAAAACAATATTAAATAGTTCTAATAGCAAAAAGCTATTAAAGGGTAATTAAAATGAAATCTTTAAATAAATTAACAAAACCAGTATTGCAAGGTGGAATGGGAGTAGGCTTATCATTATCAGGCCTTGCAGGAGCAGTTGCAAAAGAAGGAGGAATGGGAGTTATCTCAGCTGCGCATCCAGGATTTAGAGAAGAAAATTTCTGGAAAGATGCAATTGCTGCTAATAAAATCGGGCTAAAAAAAGAAATCGAAAAAGCAAAAGAAATATCAAAAGGCAATGGATTAATTGGTATTAATATAATGACAGTTGCTATTAATTATGAAGAAATAGTAAGAGATAGCATTGCTTTTGGAGCAGATGCGATTATTTCAGGGGCGGGACTACCAATGAAACTACCAGAAATAGTTGGAGATAGCGATATATTAATCGCTCCAATAGTTTCAAGTGCAAGAGCTGCTGAAATGATACTTAGATCTTGGAAAAAAAGATATGATAGAAAACCAGACTTTATAGTTATTGAAGGAGCTGAAGCTGGTGGACACTTAGGATTTAAATCAGAAGAAGTTGTTAATAAATCATACAAAAACTTATTAGAGCTATTAGAAGAAGTAAAAGCAGTCTGTGAAAACTATGGAGAAATCCCATTATACGTAGGCGGTGGACTATTTAGTAAAGATGAGGTTAAATCTTTAATAGATAGTGGAGCTGCAGGTGTTCAAATTGCAACTTCTTTAATATTCACTCATGAATGTGATTCTACAAATGAACATAAAGATTTAATGTTAAAGGCTCAAACTGGAGATATAGAAATAGTTTTAAGCCCAGTAGGTCTTCCAGGTAGAGCTTTAAAAAGCCCACTTATAGAGAAAATTGCTGCAGGCGAAAGAGTTGCCCCTAAAAGATGCGTGAATTGTATGGGTGTATGTAACCCAGCCACAACACGATATTGCATTACAAATGCTTTAATTGAAGCATTTAATGGCAACTGGGAAGAAGGATTGTTCTTCTGCGGTGCAAAAGCAGGCGAATACACAGAATTAAAATCAGTTAAAGAAGTTTTAGAAGAATTATTTTAATTGGATTATAAGAAGGGAATATAGTTTATGAAATTAGGATTTGTATATTCAGGCCAAGGAAGTCAAAAAGTTGGAATGGGTAAAGATTTATACGAACAAAGTGAAATATTTAAATCAGCCTTTGATTTACTTAATAAAGAAAAGCAAGATATTGCTTTTAATGGACCAATGGAAGACTTATCAAAAACAATTAATACTCAAGGCATTATGACAGCATTTGCTGTTGGTGTAACAGATATGCTTAAAAATGATGGAATATCTCCTAGCATGTCTATGGGGTTAAGCCTTGGAGAATATTCAGCGTTATATTCAGCTGATGTTTTTAGTAAAGAGCAGGTTATAGATATAATTAATTATCGTGCAAAAGCAATGACTGAAGCTGCAGATGGGATTGTTTGTAAAATGGCAGCTATACTGCAACTTGATAAAGAATCAATTGAAGAATGCTGTAAAACAGTTAATACTCAAGGGATAGTTAGCGTTGCAAATATAAATTGTCCAGGGCAAATTGTTATATCAGGACAAAGAGCAGCAGTTGAAAAAGCAGCACAACTTTGCCAAGAAAAAGGTGCAAGACGCGTTATTTATTTAGAAACAGAAGGCGCTTTTCATACAACATTAATGAACCCAGCTTTCAAAAAACTGCAAGAAAGATTTGAAAATGAAAACTTTAATAAGCCATCTATACCTGTTGTTTTAAATACAATAGCACAAGCAACTGATGATGTTGAAAGATTAAAATTGCTTTTAGCTTTACAAGTTAAAAATCCGGTTGATTTTGAATCATCTATTAGATATATGCAAGATGCAGGAATAGATACAGTTATTGAAATAGGGCAAGGAAAAACTTTAGCTGGATTTATTAAAAAGACAGCTCCAGGAATTAAAGTTTACAATATAGAAGATATGGAATCTTATAATAAAACAGTTGAAGAATTAAAAAACATATAAAAGAGTTACTAACACTTAAATGAGGGAAGAATTATGCTTAATAAAACAGCCATTGTTACAGGCGCAGGAAAAGGTATAGGTAAAGCAGTTTGCCTAGAATTAGCTCAAAAAGGTGCTAATATAGTTATAAACTATTCAAGAAGTAAACAAGCAGCAGAAGAAACAGCTAAAGAATGTGAAGCTTTTGGAGTTAAAACACTTTTAATACAAGCTGATGTTTCAAAATATGAAGATTGCCAAAAAATCATAGAAGAAACAGTTAAAGAATTTAAAACAGTTGATATTTTAGTTAATAATGCAGGGATAACAAAAGATGGTCTTTTAATGAAGATGACTCCAGAAGATTTTGATGCAGTTATCGATGTTAATCTTAAAGGCACTTTTAATATGATGCAATCAGTTTCAAGAACTATGATTAAACAAAAATCTGGAAAAATAATAAATATGGCAAGTGTTGTTGCTCTTTTAGGAAATGCAGGACAGGTTAACTACTGTGCTAGTAAAGCTGGCGTTATAGGTATGACTAAATCTTTTGCAAGAGAAGTTGCAGCTAGAAATATTAATGTTAATGCTGTTGCACCTGGATTTATTTCAACAGATATGACAGCAGAGTTATCTGATGATATAAAAACAAAAATGTTATCACAAATCCCATTAAATAAATTTGGTACACCTAGCGATGTTGCAAAAGTTGTTTCATTTTTAGCTAGTGATGATTCAAAGTATTTAACAGGACAAGTGCTATCTGTTGATGGCGGAATGTATATGTAATTAACATATTATAGAAAGGGTTTACTTTACAATGAGAAGAAGAGTTGTTATAACAGGTATGGGTGCAGTTACACCTATTGGAAATACAGTTAATGAAATGTGGGAAAATGCTACAAATGGAGTTTGTGGTATTGATTTTTTAACTAAATTTAATACAGAAAATAGCAAAGTTAAAATTGCAGCAGAAATTAAAAATTTAAATATTGGCGATTTTATTGATAAAAAAGATATGAGAAAATATGCAGAATTCACTCAATATGCCTTAATTGCAGCTGGTGAGGCAATTAAGCAAAGTGGAATTACTGATGAAAACACAGATAAAACTAGATGCGCTGTAAATATTGCAAGTGGCATCGGTGGAATATATAATATTGAGCAAGAACATTCAAAAGGATTAGAAAAAGGCTTTGATAGAGTTTCGCCTTATTTTATTCCTATGGCTATTTCAAATATGGCATCAGGTGCTGTTGCTATTGCACATAATTTAAAAGGAAGTTGTATTAGTATAGTTACAGCTTGTGCATCTTCTACAAACTCAATCGGTGAATCTTTTAGAATGATAAGAGATGGATATGCCGAAGTTTCGGTTTGTGGTGGCACTGAAGCTAGTATAACAGAGCTTGGTATGGGTGGATTTACTTCACTAAGAGCACTTTCAGAAAGCCAAGATCCAAAAAGAGCATCTATCCCTTTTGATAAAGAAAGAAATGGCTTTGTTATGGGTGAAGGTTCGGGTGTTGTTGTTTTAGAAGAATACGAACATGCAGTTAAAAGAGGAGCAAAAATTATAGGTGAAGTTGTTGGATATGGCTCAACTTGTGATGCATATCATATGACAGCACCGTCTGAAGATGGTTCAGGTGCAGCAAGAGCTATGAAAGAAGCAATATTAGATGCAAATCTAACTCCAAAAGATGTTGGATATATTAACGCTCACGCAACAAGCACTCCGATGAATGATAAATGCGAAACTATGAGTATAAAACTTGCTTTTGGAGATGAGGCTAATAATGTTGCAATATCAGGAACTAAGTCAATGACAGGGCATCTTCTTGGTGCAGCAGGAGCTGTTGAAGGTATTATGACTCAGCTATCACTTAACACAGGCATTGCACTTCCAACTATCGGATATAAAGTTGAAGATGAAAACTGTGATTTAAATGTTGTTAAAAATGAAAAATCAAGTATTAATACAGAATATGGTATGTCAAACTCATTAGGTTTTGGCGGACATAATGCATCACTAATATTTAAAAAAATATAGTGAAATTTGACAAAGTTAAAAGGAAGGTTTATAATTATGGAGTTAAATAGTATGCAAATCCAAGAGATTATTCCACATAGATACCCGTTTTTATTAGTTGATAAAATAGTGGAATTAATCCCAGGAGAATCAGCAAAAGGAATAAAAACAACAACCTCAACAGAATATTTTTATCAAGGACATTTTCCAGAATATCCAGTTATGCCAGGAGTTTTAATTATAGAAGCTCTTGCACAAGTTGGAGCAGTTGCGATTTTATCTCTTGAAGAATATAAAGGTAAAAAAGTGTTGTTTGGCGGTATAAAAAATGCAAGATTTAAACAGCAAGTAGTGCCAGGTGATGTAATTGAATTAGAATGTGTTTTAACTAAAAGACGTGGTCCTATTGGATACGGACAGGCGAAAGCTTTAGTTAATGGCAAAGTTGCAGCTCAAGGCGAATTATCTTTTGTTGTAGTTGATTAATTAAATGAAAGGGCAGTAGAAATGTTAGAAAGATATTTTGCAGAAGTATACACGAAATTTAAATTAAAATTTTACCAATCGGTTTTTAGCAATTTTGAAAATAGAGAAGCTAGCCTTTCAGTAGTAGAAACTTTCTGTGTGGAAGTAATTTATGCATTGGGCAGGCCAACTGTTAAAGAGTTTGCAGATTTTGCTCAAATTTCTTCACCAAATGCGGCATATAAAATTAATAGCTTAATAAAAAAAGGGTATATAAATAAAATTCAAAATGAAGAAGATAAAAGAGAATTTTATTTAGAAGTTAGTGATAAATATTTGCAATACACCGGGATTACATATGAGTATATTTCAGTTGTAATGAATAGGATTAAAGAAAGATTTCCAGAAGAAGATGTTGCTAAAATTGAAGAAATGCTTAGCGCAATTTCAAATGAATTAATGCCTGAAATATCCATATCGCCTAAAGTTTTGGATTTTACTGATGAAAGAACATCAAAAGAAATAGAAAATTAATTAAAATTAAAAGCATAGATTAATCTATGCTTTTTGTTTTTAAATTTTGTGGTATAATATTATAAAAAATAGATATTAATAAATTCTTAAGATTTTACCCACTTTATTATTAATGAAACTTATGAGAAAATATATTCAAACAGCAAGGGAGAAAAATATGTATAACATTTTAATTTGCGATGATGAGAAAGATATTGTTAATGCGTTAGAAATTTATTTAGGCATGGAGCAATATAATTTTTTTAAAGCTTATAATGGCAAAGAGGCGCTAGAAATAGTTAAGAGTAATGAGATTCATATAGTTTTAATGGATATAATGATGCCAATTATGGATGGGATTGAAGCAATGGAGAAAATGCGCAGTTTTTCTAATGCACCTATTATATTACTCACTGCTAAAAGCGAAGATAGTGATAAAATTAAAGGGCTTAATAGCGGGGCTGATGATTATATAACAAAGCCGTTTAATCCAATTGAAGTTATAGCAAGAGTTAAATCGCAACTAAGAAGATATACACAACTTGGAGCAAAAATTTTAAATGAAGATAGTATCAAGATAGGCGGAGTTATTTTAGATGATAAAGCGAAAAGCCTATCGGTTGATGGAGATGAAATAAAACTTACGCCAACAGAGTATGATATTATTAAATTATTAATGAAAAATCCCGATAGAGTTTTTTCGCCAAAGGATATTTATAAAAAGATATGGAGTGATTATCCAGTGGGTGTAGAAAATACGATTGCTGTTCATATAAGACATTTGCGAGAAAAAATTGAAATTAATCCAGCCGAGCCAAGATATATTAAAGTTGTTTGGGGGCAAGGATATAAATTCGATTCTATATTAAAATAAAAAGGAATGATTAATATGAAAAAAATAATAAAAAATTTAGTTATAGTTTCTAGTGTTTTAGGGGCAGTATATTTAATAAAAAGGAGTGCTAGAAAATGAGAAATAGTATAATTAGAATAATTGCATTTATTTTAACTCTTATTTCAATATGCACTTTTATAATAGGCTCAACTTTTCGTGGGATTTCATCGAGTTTTCATTTTGATGGCTATATGAGCTATGAAGAGTTTTATGAAGGGGAAAATGAATCTCAAGCACTTGATTATTTAGAAAGTAGTATGAGTTATTTTGAGAATTATGCACGCTCTAGCAGTAAAGAAAATTTTTTAGAACTTGTGGAATATGATGCTATTAATTATTTAGATTACACACATATTAGAGTAACAGATGAAAATAATAGCGTTTTATTTGATAATGTTAGCTTAGATGAAAGTGAATATTTGACATCTTATAAACAAACAATTGAAATTAAAGGATATCAAAATGGAGAAATTGCATATTTTGATTTAGGTTATTTAGATGAATTTAAGCATTTGTATTCGCTATCTGAAATAGAGGGTAATTTTTATTTAAAAGAAAATGGAACAATATCTTATATAGAGCCAATTACAAATATTGATGAAGATAGCCTTATAGTTTCATATACAATAAATGGAGAAGTATACAAATCTGGAGATAGATTTACAGGGGCAAATAATGAAATATTTGAATTAAATGAATATGGCGAATTAGTTACGATACAAAGTGGTGAGTTAAGTAGCACTTTAGTAGTTGAATTGTTTTATAATCAAGATTCATCTTCAGGATATGCGTATAGTTTTACTGGTAGTTCAAGCGATGGAATGAATGAAATACTAGAGCAAGTTTATTGTACAAGAAATATAATTGATGAGATAATTATAATTTCAGCTATTATTTGTGCTATTTCACTATTTATCTTGATTACTTATACAGGTAAACAAAAAGGAACAAATGAAATATCACTTAATTTTATTGACAGAATGCCGCTTGAAATAACAATTTGCATAAATTTAGGATTATCAGCATTAATATACACATATGGATGGCTGTTTTATGAAACTTCATATAATTTAATGCTATTATCACTAGGGTTTATAGTTTTAATACAATTAATATCATTAGTAACAATTGTAGTTAGACTAAAATCAAAAACATTGATTAAAAATAGCTTCACATATATTGTAATTAAATGGCTATTATCGCCTATAAGATACTTTATGGGTGTTTTAAGATATGCATTTTTAGAAGTGCCGTTAGTTTTAAAAGCAGTTATTATTGTAATAGCTTTAGGACTTTTAGCTTTAATAGGAGTGATATCTTCATATTTTCTTTGGTCAATAGCAATGCTAGCTTCTGCAATGATTTTTCTAATAACATATTTTTATCTAGCGAATTTAAAATCGAGCATTAAAAAAATATCACAAGGTGATTTAGATTATAAAACAGATACAAAATATATGATTTTAGATTTTAAAGAAATGGCAGAAGATTTAAATAAAATTAATGAAGGCTTAGAAGAAGCCACTCAAAAGAAAATTAAAAGCGAAAGATTAAAAGCAGAATTAATAACTAATGTGTCGCATGATATAAAAACGCCTTTAACATCTATAATTAATTACGTTGATTTAATTAAAAAGCAAAATATCCAAGATGAAACAGTGAATGAATATATAGAAGTTTTAGATAGACAAAGCCAAAAGCTTAAAAGATTAACGTCGGATTTAGTTGATGCTTCTAAAATAAATTCAGGAAATATTGATTCTAAATTAGAAGATGTTAATATATCAGTTGTTTTAGGGCAAATTGAAGGAGAATATAAAGAAAAATTATCTCAAAAAAGTTTGAATTTAATTGTTAATTACCCAAATGAAGATTTAATTATAAAAGCAGATGGAAAGCATTTAAATAGAATTATTGATAATTTAATGATTAATATATTAAAATATTCTCTTGAAAATACAAGGGTGTATATAGATGTTAAAAATAGTGAAAATTTAGTGAGCGTAATAATTAAAAACACATCAAAAACCCAGCTTAATATTTCAGCAGATGAATTAATGCAAAGGTTTGTTAGGGGAGATGAATCAAGAAACACTGAAGGCAATGGATTAGGGCTTTCAATAGCTCAAAGCTTAGCTACTGTTCAAGAGGCTCATCTTGATATAACTGTTGATGGGGATTTATTTAAAGCCGAAATAGTTTTTAATAAAAATTAAATAAAAACACTAGAAAAATTCGATGGTATGTAGAAATTCAAGAAAATTATTTAAATATCTTAGAAATACGTTGATTTTTAATTTTTCAGGCTACTTTATAAGTAGCCTGTTTTTTTGCATGAAGTGGTAATTAAGCAAAACCAGCAGCTACACTTCAAGCCCTAAAGGAGCATACTATCGGCAAACATATCAAAAGGCATTGAAAATCCGTCAATCGTATCAACTGCACTGCAACCGTTCAAACGGTGTGCTTTCCATTATTACTCACCATCGTGAGTAATAATGATTGAAGTGTCATATCGTTTCACCTAATGCTGAAAGCTAAAGCAGTTTTACTCTCGCAGTAAAACTGGGGGTATTTCATGCTAAAGAGATAAAAAATAGCCACTTACCTTTGTAAGTGGCTGTTTTTTTTTATTAATTAGTATTTATCATCACTATCAAAAGCATATGAATCTTCATAGCTATCACTAGCGTAATCATCAGATGGCATTGTTGCAGCAGTATAATTTACCATAGCAGACTTTGATGTGTTTAATTGGAATGTTGATATTAATTGTTGTAGCAGTAAAGCTTGGCTAGATAACTCTTCACTAGCAGCAGCACTTTCTTCGCTTGTAGCTGAGTTTGTTTGTACAACAGCTGATATTTGATCAAGACCTAGAGTTACTTGTTCAATAGCAGTTGCTTGATCGTTTGTAGCGCTTGAAATTTCAGCCATTAAATCGCTTGAAAGTTTAACATCATCAACAACTTCAAGTAGGCTATCAGCAGTTGATTGAGCTAAAGATACGCCTTTATTAATAGCATTAATTGAAGCTTCGATTAATAATGTTGTGTTGTTTGCAGCATCACCAGATTTTGCAGCTAGATTTCTAACTTCATCAGCAACAACGGCAAATCCTTTACCAGCACTACCAGCTCTTGCAGCCTCAACAGCAGCATTTAAAGCTAGAATGTTTGTTTGGAAAGCGATATCTTCGATAGTTTTAATAATTTTAGAAATTTCTTTTGATTTTGAATCAATTTCATTCATTGATTCCATCATTAATTTCATTTGTTCATTATTTGAAACAATAGCTTGGTTTGATTTTTGTGCAGCAACACTTGCTTGTTTTGCATTATCTGCATTAGAAGAAATTTGTCCTGAAATATCAGTAACAGTATCTACTAACTCTTGAATAGAATTAGCTTGCTCAGTTGAGCCTTGTGCTAGAGCTTGAGCGCCAGAAGCAACTTGCTCTGAACCAACAGAAACTTGGCTAGCAGCTTCATTAACTTGTAATAAAGTTGTGTTGATTTTTTCAACGAATTTTGCTGTTGATGTGCTGATTTCTCTAAATTCACCAATATAATCATCAGTGTTTGATGTGTCGATATTGAAATCGCCTTCTGATAAAGAAGCTAATTTTAAGCTAACATCATTAATAACAGTTTGAAGATTTGTAATGGTTGTTCTAATATTATCAGCTAATACTCCGAATTCATCTTTTGATTCATAAGTAACATGAGCTTGTGATAAATTACCTTGAGCTAAAGCAGTGAATGCATTTTCAATTTCTGCAACTGGTTTAGTTAGATTTTTAGTTAATATTATGCTGATAATTAAAGTGAATAATAATGTTAAACAAGCAATAACAATTAAAGCCATAACATTACTATTACTATAAGTTACGATATTGTCCATAGCAGTGCCAGCAGTTATAGAAATTTCACTTGATAAGCCTTCAAAACTTAAGCGTGTTTCATCATAAATTGATAAAAATTCACCAAAGAATAAAGCTTCAGCGGCTTCAAAGTTTTGCTCCATCACCAAAGAATATAATTCAGCTTCTATCATCGAAAATTCACTAACTAAATCAAGAGTTGCCTGTGTGGATGTTAAAATTTCTTGAGTGCCATAATCGGCAAGTAAATTATTCAAAACTGCCACAGATGCTTCAGTATTACTAACAGCAGCTTGGTGTGCAGCTTCATAGCTAGCAGTATCTTGCCCGATAACAGCTAAAGCCAAAGGAGCCATACTGTTTTCAAAAGTAAGCCTTGTTTCATAAACCTCGGTTGAAAGTGCATAACCATTTTGATTAAAATTTGAAACTCTGTTTAATATTTCTTGTGAGCTAGTAACGGAAGAATAACTGCTAAAGATAATTAGCAAAACAATAATTCCTAGTGATACTAATAATTTTGCTTTGATTTTTAAATTTTTCATTTGTACTGTTCTCCTTAAAAAGCTTAAATAAGGATTGAAATAGTTCAATCAACTTTAATATTATAATTTTACTACATTTTTTAGAAAAAATAAATAGAAAATTGAAAAAAAATGTTAAATTTCTGTATTTATTTTAAAAATTGTCGAAATAACCAATTTTAATGCAATAATAATTGCATATATGTATTAATATTAAACGTTTAATTAGCATTTAATTGCATTTTAAAAATAATTTAATAATAAAAAGCTGATAACTTAAATAAAATCTTTACTTTTTGTAGGATTAATGGTAGTATTATAAACTGTAATATAATTTGTAAAATAGGTTTTATAGGTATATAACTTTATGCGAATTTTAGACAAAATAAAAGTTTTAGGAGAATATATTATGCAAAAGAATTTAGAAAAAAAATACGGACTTCCAACAGCGATAGTGGAGTATTTTTTAAAGCAGAAAAAGTTTTAAATGCAACAAATGGAGATGTTGCTCTAGGTATTATTGCTTGGCTAATTGGCGGGGCAATCATGGTTATATCTGCTTATAGTTTTTCAGTTTTAGCAGCAAGATATGAAAATGTTAATGGAATAGTTGACTATGCAGAGGCTGCTGCTGGAAAAACTTACGGATATTTAGTTGGATGGTTTATGACAGCAATTTATTATCCATCTCTAACAGGTGTGCTTGCTTGGGTTTCAGCAAAATATACAGCTGTAATTTTATCTTTTGAAAACGCCGATACAGGAGCTGCTACTTTTATGATTGCGGCATTTTATTTAATAGCAATTTATGCTATTAATGCGCTATCACCAGTGTTAGCAGGTAAATTTCAAGTTTCAACAACTGTTATTAAATTAATTCCTCTAATTACGCTTGCAGTAGTGGGAGTGATTACAGGATTAATGAATGGGCAAATTATTGAAAATTTTACAGCAGTTACAACGCAGTCAGCTACACAAAATCCACTATTAACTAGTATTGTGGCAACAGCATTTGCTTATGAGGGATGGATTATAGCAACTAGCATTAACGCTGAATTAAAAGATGCAAAGAAAAACCTTCCTATCGCACTAGTTGGCGGAACAATTGTTATTGTGGCAGTTTATATTGCTTACTTTGTAGGTCTTGCAGGTGCAATGCCAACAGCTGAATTTATGGCTGGTGGGGAAGCAGCAGTAAAACTTGCTTTTATAAAAGTTTTAGGTAATTTAGGTGGAAGCTTGTTGTTAGTTTTTGTTGTTATTTCTTGCCTTGGAACTTTAAATGGACTAATGCTTGGCTGTACAAGAGGATTATACTCATTATCAGCTAGAGGATTAGGCCCAAAACCAGAAGTTTTCTCTCAAGTAGATAAAATAACTAATATGCCAACAAACTCAGCTATAATGGGATTGCTTTTAGCAGAATTATATGTGTTTTTATGGTATGGTAACTTTGCTGGTTGGTGGGGTATATTTTTAGATGTTTCAGAGCTTCCAATAGTTACAATGTATGCTTTATATATTCCAATATTTATTTGGATGATTAAAAATATTAAGGATGCATCTTTTGTTTCTAAAATTGTTGCACCTGTGCTTTCAATTTGTGGTGCTTTATTTATGATTTATGCTGCATTTGTAAGCCATGGTAGTGCAGTTTATGTATACCTTACATTATTTGCAATAATCATGATTTTAGGATTTATGTTTAAAGGTAAATCAAAGAATTAAATTAAAAGAAAAAATTAATTTTAATCCGGCCCCTAAAAAGTTAGACCTAGAGAGCTAAACTTTTTAGAAGGCCGGTATTTTTAATTGTAAAAAAATATAAATAATAGTATAATATAATAATTAAATATAAAAGAGGTATATATGAAATTTATAGATATGCATTGCGACACTTTAATGCATTATTTTATTAAAGAAAGCCATTCTTTATATAAAAATGATATGCAAGTTGATTTTTTGAAAATGAAAGATGGGGGGGCATTAGCGCAGTTTTTTGCTGTGTTTTTTCCTCCTGAAAATGAAATGAAAGTTAATGATGATGAATATTTCAAAAAGCTGCTGAGTGAATTTTTAAATGAAGTTAAAACACATAATGATTTGATAGCTATTGCAAAAAATTATGATGATATTATTCTAAATAAAAAAAATAATAAAATGAGTGCAGTTTTAACTATCGAAGATTCAAGGTTTTTCAATAATGATTTAAAAAGAATAAAAGATGCTTATGATAAAGGCGTAAGAGTAGCAGGGTTAACTTGGAATTTTGAAAATTGCATAGGTTATCCAAATGGTATCAAAACTAGTGATAAAGGATTGAAAAAATTTGGAATTGAAGCCGTTGAGTTCATGAATGAACTTGGGATGGTAGTTGATGTTTCACACTTATCAGATGCGGGGTTTTATGATGTTGTGAAATATTCTAAAAAGCCTTTTTTTGCAACTCATTCAAATGCAAGAATGGTAACTAATCATCAAAGAAATTTAACAGATGATATGCTAAAAAAAATAGGCGATACAGGAAGTGTTACAGGTTTGAATTTTTGTCCTACATTTGTTTTAGAAGGAGAAAATATTACACATACTACAATTAAAGATTTAGTAATTCATGCAAAACATATAGTTAATAAAGCAGGTATAGAATCTTTAGCTATTGGCTCAGATTTTGATGGAATATCTGGCACACAAGAAATATCAACATCAAAAGATATGAATTTATTATACATAGCTCTTGAAAAAGCAGGCTTTTATGAGAGTGAAATAGAAAAAATAGCAAATAAAAATGCTTTAAGAGTGATAAAAGCGAGTATGAGATAATATTGCTTGACTATTTATTGAATTAGAGATAAAATATAGCTTAGTTATAAATAAAAATTGCATATTTAGAAAGGGAAAAATAATATGTTAAATCAAGATAAAACAATGGAAAAA
>CAZVOQ010000014.1:0-15126 GCA_964628475.1 uncultured Oscillospiraceae bacterium
ATTATTCACTACTCTTTATCTCCTTAAAACTAAGTAATAGCTATATTATATAGATTGCAAAGGTAATTGTCAATATCTAGGAATGTAAAATTCTATAAAAATTTTATATTATTTAAACGAAAAATAGCGAAAAAAGGAAATAGTCAAATTGTCACAATAAAAATGCAGTTTATATATACTAATATAAGAAAGAAAACTGCAAAATTTGCTAATCGTAAATAACTGCAAATATCTTATAGAAAGGAGCAAAATAAAATGAGTGTAATATTAAAAATAGAAAATGTTTCGCTAAGATATCAAACTTTAAAAGAAGAAACGATGGCGATTGAAAATATTAGCTTTGAGATAGATAAAGGCGATTTTATAAGCTTAATAGGCCCTAGTGGATGCGGAAAAAGCTCTATGCTATCAATTATTTCAGGCAGTGTAAAAAAAGATACAGGCTCTGTTTTTTTTCAAGAGGAACAATTAGAAGGCTTTAATAATAAAATAGGGTATATGCTTCAAAATGATAATTTACTTCCTTGGAGAACTGTTTATAAAAATATATTACTAGGCCTTGAAATTCAAAAAAAACTATCAAAAGAGAATATTGATTATGCAGTTTCCTTATTAAAAAAATATGGAATTTGGGAGTTTCGTGATAGTTTTCCTAGTGGTTTATCTGGAGGGATGAGGCAAAGAGTGAGCCTTATAAGAACTTTATGCGTAAAGCCAGAACTTCTATTATTAGATGAAGCCTTTTCAGCACTAGATTATCAAACAAGGATGAATGTTAGTAATGATGTTTACAATATATTAAAAAATGAAGATAAAACAATGCTAATGGTGACTCATGATATAAATGAAGCTGTGGCATTATCAAATAAAGTTATTGTGCTATCTAATAGGCCAGCCACTGTTAAAAAAATATTTAATATTGATTTTCCAGACGATAGAAACACATTTTCAATTAGAAGAGAAGCTAAATTTCAAAATTATGTAAAAGATATTTGGAAGGAGGTGTCGGGAAGTGATGAATTATAGGCAGGAATATTTAAAAAAAATTAAAAGGGATAAAAACAATGTTAAAATAGCTCAAATCACAATAGTGATTACATTTTTAATTGTTTGGCAGGTGCTATCAGGATTTAATATAATTGATCCGTTTATTTTCTCATCTCCTGTAAGAATTTTTAATTCGTTTATTCAGCAAATTCAAGAGGATTTGTTTTATCATATATCAGTGACTGTTTTAGAAACAGTTATAGGATTTTCATTAGGAGCAGTATTAGGATTTATTATAGCTACTGCAATGTGGTTTTCAAGCTTTTTAACAAAAGTTTTATCTCCATTTTTAGTTGTGCTAAATAGTTTGCCTAAAATCGCTCTTGGCCCAGTTATTATAGTGTTTGCAGGAGCAGATATAAAATCGATTATACTTATGGCAGTAGCTATAAGTTTAATAGTTACAGTGCTTGAACTTTCAGGTGGATTTAATAAAACAGATAGAAATTTAATCGCCACAATTGAAAGCTTTGGAGCAGATAAAAAAGCTGTGTTTTTAAAACTTGTTTTACCGTATAATCTGTCGGTATTATTTCAAAGTTTTAAAATAAATGTCGGACTTAGTTTAGTTGGTGTAATTGCAGGCGAATTTTTAACATCAAAAGCTGGGCTTGGGTATATGATTGTATATGCAGGTCAGGTGTTTCGGATGGATATTGTTATGATGAATGTTTTTATTTTAGGAGTGATTGCATATTTAATGTATGCGGTTATAAATTTAATAGAGAAAATGGTGATGAAAAATATAAATTAATTTTATTTAAAATAATTATAAATGAAAAGTAGAAAGGTTCTAGTTTAATTTAAAAAAACTAGTATGGTATTTTATAATGAAGAAAGTTATTGCATTAATTTTAACACTAGGAATGATAACTGTTTTATTCTCTGCTTGCAGTAAGCAAACTTTAACAACAAGTCAAGACACAATCGATGATACTAAAACGCAAGCAGTTATCGAAACAATAACATTAAATGAAGTTACACACTCTATATTTTATGCGCCTCAATATGTGGCTATTAGCGAAGGTTTTTTTGAGGAAGAAGGCTTAGAGATAGAGCTTGTTAACGGTGGCGGTGCAGACAATGTTATGACAGCTGTTTTAACTGGTGCAGCAGACATTGGCCTTGCAGGGGCTGAAGCTAGTGTTTATGTGTATTTACAAGGTAAAGAAGACGTCCCTAAAGTGTTTGCGCAGCTCACTGCTTGCGATGGTTCATTTTTAATATCAAGAACAGATGAAGAATTTTCTTTTGATGATTTAAAAGGAAAAACTATACTGCCAGGAAGAAAAGGCGGTATGCCTTATATGACGCTTTTATATGTGCTAAATCAAAATGGGCTAGTTGTAGGAGAAGATGTGCTTTTTAATGACACGATAGAATTTAATGCAATGACAGGAGCTTTTATAGCAGGTGAGGGAGATTATGTAACTGCTTTTGAGCCAACAGCATCAGCACTAGAAAAAGAAGGCGCAGGATATGTTGTAGCCTCTATTGGAAAAGAGGGTGGAACAGTTCCATATACTGCTTACTTTGCTAGTGAAGATTTATCAGATGATATAATCCAAAGATTTACTAATGCGATTAAAAAAGGGCAAGAATTTGTTATGAATAATGAAAGCGAAGTTATAGCTAATAGCATACAGCCATTTTTTACTGAAACATCTTTGGAAGAAATAGCATCAGTAGTAAAAAATTATAAAGAAATTGGAGCTTATAGCGCTTCACCTAGTATGAAAGAAGAAGATTTTAATAGAATTATAGATATAATGAAAAATGCTGGAGAAATAGAAGAAAATGTAGTTATTGCTTATAGCGATATAATAGATGATAGATTTGTTAATTAAAAATAAGTGGCTTGCAAATTTGCAAGCCACTTATTTATTTTGTTATTTGAGTAAAATATTCTGATTTTTCAAATTCTTTAATTTCTTCTTCGCTATAAGTGTGAGAAATTAAAATAATTTGACCATTTATATTAAATGCTTGATATTCACCAGAAGTTATAAATAAAGAAAACTCAGCAGTGCTATCAACTAGATATATAGTGTTTTTATCGATAACGCCATTAGATAAATCATTATAAATATCTAAAATAAATTCGTCGCGCTTTTCATTAACTGCCCTTGCCTCAAAAGCAACATTAACTTTCATATCACTGTCTTTTTTAGCTGCTTTTATTGCAAATTCAATCGCACCATTATTTATGCTTGAAAAATTAGGAATAGAAATTATAGAGTTAAAATCATCAAAAATAGTATCCCAAGAATCATCAGTTGCAAGAGCACTAACTGTGTGCCCGTCGTTATTATTTCCTTCTCCTTTAAAATAATTATTTTTTAATGAGATGGCAGGGTATATATCATAAACTTGAATAAGAATAATGCTAGATAAAATTATTAATGGAATAGAGTTTATTTTTAACTTTAGCTTTGAAATACAAAATATCGCTACTACATAAAATAGATAATGAAGTAGCCAGCCAAATCTGCCACTTGCTCGAAATATAGAAGCAAAACTTGCGATTTTTGATGGCAAAGGTATGTCGATAATAGTGAAATTATGAAAAGTTACGGTGTGAGTGATAGCAAATATAGTTAATATTATTGTTACAAAAATCAAGCCGTATGAAGACTTTAAAATATTAAAAACTTCTTTTCTAATATTTTTAAATATTAAAATAAAAACGAATGCTATAAAAAGTGCAGTTATAACTCCAAATCCAAGATAATTAAATGATTCAATTTGAAATGGAGTTGCAATCCCTAAAGGATTTCTAATATTAGACCAATTTTCAATTCCTTTACTAGTAGGATTAAAATAAGAATTTAAATTTAAAGAGTAAAGACCATATCCTATATCGCCAGCACTGTCAAAAGAATAAAATGCACCGATAATATATCCAAACAATAATGTGGATATAAGGCTTATAAAAATAAATGAAGATGATTTTAAAAATTCTTTTTTAATAAAAGTCCACTCTAAAAACATAGCGAATGATATTCCAAAAGTGAAAGGCAAAAAATAAGGGTGAATACCGATTGTTATGGTGTTTATAATTATTAGTGGAATGGAATTTTTTAAAGTCCAATTACCTTTGTTTTTAAAATAATAATATAGACAAGCTATAATTAAAAAATGAGCAGATAAAGCAACATGGCGAAAGGCTCGTTCCAGCATAATTGGTGAAAAAGAAAAAAGAAGAGCTGATAGCATATTCAAAATATAATCATCAACAAATAAATTCATTAACAAAGCAGAAAAACCACCCATTAAAGCATAAGATAATGCAACAAAAATTCCAAAGAATTGAAAAGTGTTTGGTATAAAAGGAGATAATATTTTAAAAAATATGCTGAAAAGTGGGATTGAATCAGTGTATGAAACACTAGTTCCGTAAGGAAAAGCTGCATTTAAACTTACGCCAAGTGGAAATTGCCAATCAGATTGGCGAAACAGCATCCAGCCTGCATAATGCTGAGCAATATCATTTTCGATAAAACCAACAGAGCAAAAGAAATCATTTGTAGGTATTAATGGCGCTAGGGTGAAAACAAATAAAAAAACTAAAAAGCCAATTAAAGAGCCTGATAAAAATATTGTTTTTGAATTTATTTTTTTATTTAAATTTATATTCATGTTATATAAAATCCTTTTTAATTAGATATTTAATATTTTAGCATACCTTATAAAAAAACACAAATAAAAGCTCTGCTAAAAAGCAGAGCTTTTGGGTTTTATTAATGCGTAGGTAAAACATACATAACAACACATAAATAGTGAAGTACACTGCCAGATACTACAAATAAATGCCAAATTCCATGAAAATACTTTATTTTAATTTTATAAAATATAATGCCAATAGTGTAGCTTAATCCACCTAAAACTAATAATATAAGCCCACCTTTAGATAAAGCGCTAACAATATCCTTTAAAAGAAATACAACGCTCCAGCCCATTGCTATATATAAAATAAGAGTTAGCTTTTCAAATTTTTCAAGATTTAAAAAATTAAGCGTAATACAGCTCAAGCAAATTATCCAAATAAAAAGTATTGTGTAAAACGCTTTAGAACTTCCGAAAAGCAAAATAGTGCAAAAAGGTGTGTAGCTTCCAGCGATTAAAATTGGAATAGCTGCATGATCTAAAATTCTAAATATTTTTTTAACTTTAGGAAAAGGAAATGCATGGTATAAAGTTGACATAGTGTATAAAAGGACAAGCGATAAGCCGTAAATAAGACTGCTTATAATTTCATTAAATCCCCCAAAAACAGCCGCAAGAGTTATCATTACAGTTGCACCAATAACAGAGCAAAGTGCGCCGATTCCATGCGTTATGCTATTAAAAACTTCTTCACCGACTGTGTATCTTTTTGTTGACATTATAGTACCTCACTATTGTATTAATTATTTTAAAGATAATTATATCATAAAAAAGTGAAAAAAGTGTATTTTTTATTTCAAATTTGAGAATAATTAAATAAACCACTTTTAATATTAATTAAAATATGATAGAATACACTAGATATAATAAATGAAAGGGAAATTATTATGATAGACGAAAGAATAAAAAGAATTAATGAATTATATAATAAAAGCAAAACTCAAGAATTAACTGAATCAGAAAAAGCAGAGCAAAAAACTTTAAGAGAAGAATACGTTAAAGGCTTTAGAAAAAGTATGATTAGCCAATTAAATAACGTGAGCGTTGAGCAAGAAGATGGCAGCGTGAAGAAACTAAGCGATTTAGGAATTAAAGAATAATTAAAAAATAACAATATTTGTAATGATTTTGTAATTATTTTACTATTTTGTAACAATTTCAACACATTTAAGATTTATACTATAAGTGTAATAAGTTTTTTCAAAAGTTTCCAAAGAATAAAAAAGACAAAAAGATAGATGACTTTTTGTCTTTTTTATTTGCAGAAAAATTATTTGATAAAATAAGCAGTGATATAAAGATGATTAAAATAAAAATAAACAAACAAAAAAGCAAGGGGAAATCCCTTGCTTTTTTAGTTTTAATTATTCAGCAGAAATAGCTGAAACTGGACATGCAGATTCGCAAGCGCCACAGTCGATACATGTAGCAGCATCAATTACGAATTGAGCGCCACCGTCAGTAATAGCTGAAACTGGACATTCGCCTTCACAAGCACCACAAGAGATGCAAGCGTCACTAATTTTGTAAGCCATAGTTTAATACCTCCATTTAGCATTTATAACTAAATCGCACCCCTGCGATTAAGTAACAAGTAGAGTTTACTACATATTAAGTATATATGCAAGTAGTAATTTTTAATCTTCAAGTTTTTTTAGTTCTGCCTCGAGGTATTTATCGATATGATTTTTTCCTCTTTTTAAAACTTGAACAGATTTAACATCGTATTCTCTTGGAATACCTTCTCTATTTTTATCAAGTCTAACCTTGATTTTTCCTTTTAAAAGCATAGTTTCGCAAACTACGCCATTGCCATCTTCAGTTTTAACAACAGAGCCAAAGCTTGGAGTTACTCTATTTAAATATTCATAGCTTTCTTGCTCAAAACTTAAACAGCACATTAATCTTCCACATGCACCAGAAATCTTAGTTGGATTTAAAGATAGGTTTTGCTCTTTTGCCATTTTTATACTAACTGGAGTGAAATCTCCAAGAAATCTTGAACAGCAAAATGTTTGTCCGCAAATTCCAACACCGTTCATCATTCTACTTTCATCTCGAACGCCTATTTGGCGAAGCTCGATTCTTGTTTTAAATACTGATGCTAAATCTTTAACAAGCTCTCTAAAATCAACTCTTGCATCACTAGTGAAATAAAATAGAATTTTTCCTCTATCAAAAGTGTATTCCACATCGATAAGCTTCATATTTAATTTATGATGAAGTATTTTTTCTTCGCATATAGCGAATGCTTTTTGCTCATCCTCTTTATTTTTAGTTAATTTTGCAATATCTTGAGGAGTTGCAATTTTTTCAACAGCCTTTAAGGCTTTAACGATTTTACTTTTGCTAACATCGTGAGGTGCTTTAACGCATAATCCGCATTCTTTACCCCTTATAGTGTCAACAATAACATGATCGCCTTTATTAATATTAAAATCAAGTGGATCGAAAAAATAAACTTTTCCACCTGTTTTAAAACGTATTCCTACTACTTTTACCATTTATATCATTAAGATTTTGAAAATCTTCCTTTCAACTTATAATTTGCTTTACAACTCATTATATACAATTTCACAGTAAAAAGCAAATTATTTTGTTATATCAACAACGAAATTTTCTAAAAGTAGATTTAAATTAACATTAATTTGTAAATGTTTTTTATAATTATTTATAACAGATAGAATTTTAGTGTGTTTTTCATCTATCTTTTTTTGAGCTATAAATTCTAAATTTTTCAAAAATTTGCTAAATCCATTTTTATTTTTATTAAAAGAAAACATTAATTTTGATAAATCATATGCTTTATGATTTAAAATTAAATCATATGCAGTAGCTGCTGAATACAAATAGTTATATTCCTGCTCATCATTGAGTGCTTTTTGAATAAACCCAATATTATTTCCATAGATACTATACGCACTTTTAAATTTATCATCATTTACATACTCTTTAAAATAATTTAAAACTTCATCTGAAGAAGGCTCAGTTAAGGTATAAGTTGCGCATCTTGAGCGTATGGTAGGTAGAAGTTTTGTTAAATCATTTGTAGTAAGTAAGTAAGTTGTGTCGCCCTTTGGTTCTTCTAAAGATTTTAAAAGGGCATTCGCAGAATATCTATTGAAATTTTCGCTGTTTTGTATAATAACAACTTTTTTTTCGCTCGCAAGAGAGGAATAGCTAACATTGTTTGTCATATCCCTAATTTCACTAACTTTTATCTGATTAGCAGCGCCTTCGCCTTTGATAATAGTTAGTGAGGGGAGAGTTTGATTACAAACATCTTTATAATCGGCATCTAAAATTTTTGCAGCAAGCAATCGTGCTAAATGATTTACCCCAAGCCCCTCTTTTGCATTTAAAATAATTGCATGAGGAAGTTTTCCTTCTAAAAAGCCAGAGATTAAAGTTTTAACAGTGTCATGATTACCATAAAAATTATTTAAATACATTTTTTAAGCCTTTTCAAATCTTTCTACATCTAAAACGAAGATTGTAGCGCCACCAACAGTAACTTCTAGTGGGAATGCAGTTGAAACGCCTATTCCATAAGTTGCAGTTGAAGGGACAACTTCTTTTCTTTGTTGTGAATATTTTTCTATTATTGCAATTGCTTCGTCAACTTTTTCGGCTTGTGTTCCTATCATTAATGTGATGTTTCCTGCCATTAAAAATCCACCAGTTGTTGCAAGTTTAGTAACAGAAAATCTAGCTTTTGTAAGAGCTAAAGAAACATCATTTGAATCTTCTTTGCTGATTATTGCGATTATCATTTTCATAATTAATACCTCCATGTAAATAAAATTTATATGCAATCAAAAGATAAATTATACATTCATCCTCTTAATTATATAATAACATTAATTTGATAAAATAGCTATACTTTTTCATAAAATGATATATAAAAAATGTATTCTATTTTTTGTTGTATTTTTCCCATAGCTGTTTTCTTAAAGGAGGTAATGAGCCTTGTGCCATAGAAAGTGTGTCAACTCCCATTTCAATATATTTATCAGCGATTTCAAATATAGATGCACTTTCCCCACAAATTGAAACTGGTATATTATATGTTTTTGCACTAGCAATAACAATTTCAATAAGTTTCATAACGCCTTCATTCATAAAATCATAATAAGCCGCTACAGAATGATTAACTCTATCGGTTGCAGTTGTATATTGAGTTAAATCATTTGTTCCGATGCTGAAAAATTTAACGTGTCTTGCCAATTTATCACTTATTAAAGCAGCACTTGGAACTTCTATCATAACGCCCCAATCGATATTATCTTTTGTAACTAAGCCATCCATCAATAGCTTATTTAAAACTTCTTTTGCACTGTCTAAATAATCAATAACATCGTGTTCAGTAGTTACCATAGGAAGCATAACATTGATTTTTTTTGTGTTATTGGCTGCTATGTATAATGCGCGTATTTGATTTAAAAATAAATCTGGGAATAATTTTTTTAATCTAACTCCACGCATGCCTAAAGCTGGATTTGGCTCTTTGTTTAAGCTGATTCCATGAGCTGTTTTATCTGCGCCTATATCAAATGTTCTTATATAAATAGGCTTATCTTCGCTTGCTTTAATACAGTTTTCATAGAATATTATTTGATCTTTAAAATTAGGAGTAGATTCTTTAAAAAATAAAATTTCGCTTCTCACTAGCCCTATTCCTTCAGCCAGTGAATTATCTATACTTTTTTGGATATCAAAAGGATCGTCGCAGTTTGCATATAAATTGATTTTTTTTCCTGATGGAGATATTATCTCTTCATTAAATTTTCCATCAGATGCTTTTTGCTGCTGTTTTAATTTATGTTTATATAATGCTAAAACAGACTCAGTTGGATTTATAATAACTTCGCCTTTACTAGCATCTAAAACAATGGTTTTTCCGTTATTTAAAGGGTTTAAAACGTCGTTACTAACGCCGAATACAGAAGGTATTTCCATTGTTCGAGCGATAATATTTGAGTGGCTTTGATAAGCACCACCCACTGTTACAAAACCTTGAGCTTTATCTCTTTGAATTTGAGATAAATCGCTTGGAAGAATATCCTCAGTTACAATAACGCAAGGTTTTTCTAAAATAAATCTATCTCTTTTTGTGCCATCTAAAATATGCACAATTCTGCCTAAAACATCACGGATATCATATGTTCTATGAATAAAATAATCATCTCCGATATCTTTAATTTGCTGGCAATACTCCTCCATTGAAACTTCAACAGCATGAGCGGCACCATAATCAAGCTTTATTTTTTCATAAATTGATTCTAATAAGCCTTCATCACTTAAAAGTAAAAATTGAAACATTAGGATATCTTTATGATCTCCATCGGCGTTTTCGATTAAAAGTTTTACCTCATCTTTTGCAATTTCAAGTGCTGATTCAAATAACTTTTTTTCACGATGAGGAGGAAGTGTAACGCGTTTATATCCGGTGCTTGTGCGGTTAATTACAGTTATTTCACCAATAACTATTCCGTTTGATGCGGCTATTCCAGTATATCTATTCATTTTTCATCCTCCTTAGTTTAGTGTTTAATTTTCAAAAGTTTTAATAAATCCAACAAAAGCATATATAATAATCAAAGGGTAAACCGTTGATAAATACATTCCATATGTGCCTATTCCAAAGGCAGCCACTTCCATAAATCCTATCATTGCACATCTTAAAATTGCCATTGAAATTACGCCAAATAAGATTAAATTGAGCATATTATTAATATCTTCTTTTTTATCGTGTTTTAAAACGATAGCTTGTTTTATCTGCCAAAATATAGCAATGATAAACATTATGGGAACACAAACGGTGTAAACAACATTCATAAACTTTAAAAATGAGTGAGTTGGAATTCTAATTAAATCAAGATGCGACTCAAAATGCCCATCTTTTCTAACAGTTGTGGCATGTTGATTTATATAATCGCCCATTGCTATAATATCCTCATCTTCACCTGTTGCACCATCTGGAATAGGGTTACATTGCTTAAAAAATAATGCAGTTGTAAACCCATTAAAAGTTTCGTTTATGGTTGGGACAACATGAGAAAATTTAATTATCGGAGTTACTGAAGTGCGAAGATTGTTAGAGCCATTATAAGTGTTTAGCCTTCCTTCGTTTACAGCTAGTTGAATTTCATCGGTTAAAGTTTCGTAATATTCTTTTGCAGTGTTTGAAGAATCATATAATCCTTCAAATTCAAGTGCTAGTCTTAGAGCCCAGTAAAAAGAGCCAGAAAGATAATCTTGAGCTTCATTATTATAATAAGCTAATCTAAATGTTGATTCACTAAAATAGTGATTTATTCTATCAAATGAAGGAACTTCAGCAGCTAATTTATTGCGAACATCTTCAGAAACAGTAACTAAAATATTATCATCATCGTTTTCGATGCTAGACATTGCCCCATATGCATTATTAAAATCGCTACTTGTAAAATCACTAATAATAAATCTTCCATAGTGTATATAATTCATATAGCAGTAGCTAAAAATAATAGAAATGCTAATTGCAATAGGAATGAAAATAGCAAAAGTTTTTTTAATCTTTTCTTTATCATTGTTTTTAAACCATTTATAAATTAATACAATGAATGCAACCAATAAAAATGGTAAAGCCCAATATCCATCTTCTCGAGTTAAATAACTAACTCCAAAACTAATGCCTAAAATTATATAGTGAAAGATTAAATTCTTAAAATTATCCTTGTATCTTAATCCAATAGCAATTATTGAGAAAAAGAAAAACATAGATATAATAGGAAAAAAACTATCTCTATAAACTCTTAAAGAAAAAGATGCTGAAATTGCAGGATTATACAATATCCCGCAAAACAAAAACCATAAACCGATATCGCTTTTAATAACTGGCTTAAATGCTTTTATTGCATAAAATGCAGCGGCTATCCATAAAAGGGTGTTAGCTACTAGATAAGGGATATTTAAAAAATGAATAAAACTTAGCCATATACTAAAAAACATATGCTTTGAAATAGTTAGATAAGAATATTCGCCTAGCCAATTTCCATTAGTAATAGAAACAGCAGCATCGAACATTAAATCATCATCAATTGGGGCATACCCAGGGTATAGCCAAGGGTATTGAAGTGATGCTAAGACGATTTTAACGACGCATGCTGCAAAGTAAATAAAAATTATGTGTGATTTTTTAATTTTAAAATTTATCATGTGACCTCATATTAATGTACAAAATAAAAATATAATATATTAATAATTTGTACATACTTATACATATTTATAATAACATAAAATAGTGCTGTAAACAATACTAATACTGGGATATTGTGTGAAATTTACATTGAAGTAAATAAAATATAATAAAAAGTGATATTTTACCATTTATTTAACAATTAATTTAAAAAAGTAGCGACAATTTTATATTATCGCTACTTTTTATAGATGTTAAATTAGACATATTTAATAGTTAATTCGCATATATCTGCTGCTTTATCGCAATATTCTTGAACATCAAACTGCTGAACAACTAAATGTTCGTGAGCTGCTTCATCTGAGTTATCACTCATAGAGCGAATAATAACAAAAGGGATATCATTCTTGCTTGCTATATGTGCGATAGCGGCGCCTTCCATTTCAACACAGTCAGGGCTACAAAAATCTGCGATAGCTTTTTTTAGAGCCGAATCTCCAACGAATTTATCTCCAGTTGCAATTTTGCCAACGATATATTTTGTTGTAGTTTCATCACAGGCCTTGCTAGCGGCCAAAACTAAGTTGCTATTAGCTGTATAAAAATCTAAATTTGGATAATGCTGTTTTATCATATCTAATTGGGCATCATGGTAAGTTACTTCATTAGAAATAACAACATCACCAATACCGATTTTACTAGTCATATTTCCAGCAATACCTGAATTTATAATGGCATCAATACCATATTTAGTAATTAAAACTTGTGTGGCAGCGCCTGCTGCAACTTTGCCCATTCCACTTTGGCAAACAACAACATTTTTACCATGTAAAGAGCCAGTGAATATTTCAAGGCCAGCAACTTTTTCAGTTTTTAAATTGCTTAATTTATCGCGAAGCAGAGTAACTTCTGTTGGCATAGCGCCAATAACGCCTATTGTTTTCATAATAATTATCCTCTTTTTTATAGTTGAAAGTTTATTTAAATTAAACGTTGAATCTAAAAAGAATAACATCGCCGTCTTTAACTACATATTCTTTTCCTTCACTTCTAACAAGGCCTTTATCTCTTGCATTAGCCATGCTTTGGTGAGTTATTAAATCATCAAAAGAAATAACTTCAGCGCGAATAAATCCTCTTTCAAAATCAGAGTGAATTTTTCCAGCAGCTCCAGGTGCTTTAGTTCCTTTAGTGATTGTCCAAGCGCGAACTTCTTCAACGCCTGCTGTTAAATAGCTGATTAATCCTAATAATGAATAGCTTTCTTTTATTAAATCATCAAGGCCTGAAGAAGATAATCCAAGTTCGTCTAGAAATTCTTTTTTCTCTTCTCTTGATAAGCTGTTAACATCTTCTTCTATTTTTGCGCAAATTGCAAGGCAACCGCTTTTATCTTCGCGAGCTTTATTTTGAACGATTGGATAGTATGTGTTTTCTTCTATTCCAGTTAATAAATCATCTTCAGATAAATTGCAAGCATATATTACAGGTTTTGCGGACAATAATGGCATCTCACGAAACCATTCAGACTCAGCTTCGCCATTTGTTTCAAATCCTCTTGCGTTTTTTCCTTCAGTTAGATATGCTTCTAATCTTTCAAGCATAGTGATTAAATCAGCAAGACCTTTTTCGCTTTTCATTAATTTTTTAGTTCTATCAATTCTTCTTTGAACAATTTCAATATCAGAAAAAATAAGTTCTAAATCTATTGTTTCGATATCACGAAGAGGGTCAACGCTTCCTTCAACGTGGATAATATCATCGCTATCAAAACAGCGAACCATATGAATAATTGCATCAACTTCTCTAATATGGCTTAAAAATTTATTTCCAAGACCTTCGCCTTTACTAGCTCCTTTAACAAGCCCTGCAATATCAACAAACTCTATTGTTGCAGGAGTGTATTTTTTTGGAACATATAATTCGCTTAGTCTATCTAATCTTTCGTCCGGAACAGCAACAATGCCAACGTTTGGCTCGATAGTACAAAATGGAAAGTTAGCACTTTGTGCTCCTGCATTTGTTATCGCATTAAAAAGGGTGCTCTTACCAACGTTTGGAAGCCCTACTATACCTAATTTCATAAAATATTTATTCCTTTCAAATTCACAATAATACTAAAACTTGATTTTTAAACAGTAAATAAGCTAAATTTCACTGCTTATATCCGATATATTATACCATAATTAAGTTAAATTAACAAGAATATATTTAATATTCTGTGAGATGTTACAGAAATATTTTATAAGTAGACTTTTTTTAATAAAATGCTTTAAATATTTGGATTTATAGTGTATAATGTAGGTACAAGGAAAAATTTATCAATTTTTAAAAATGCTTTTCATTAAACACTTCACTATTTCTTAGTTAGAATCAATACTTTTTAATTAAAGTTTGGAGGTTAGTTAAATGAGTAAAGTGAGAATATTAATTGTAGACGATGATAAAAACATATGTGAATTATTACGTTTATATCTTGAAAAAGAAGGTTATGAAACCAGAGTTGCATATGACGGGGAAGAAGCTATTAGTATATGTGCACAAACACATATAGACTTAGTTTTAATGGACGTTATGATGCCAAACGTAGACGGTTGGGAAGCTTGTCGTAGAATACGTGCAAAAAGCAATACTCCAATTATTGTATTAACTGCAAAGGGCGAAACTTTTGATAAAGTTTTAGGCCTTGAGCTTGGTGCTGATGATTATATAGTAAAACCTTTTGACACAAAAGAAGTGGTAGCTAGAATAAAAGCTGTTTTAAGAAGAACTAATAATCAAAAAGAAACAAGCGATTCTCAAGGTGCGCTATTCTTTGAAAATTTAGTTGTTAACTTAACAAAATATGAATTAAAAGTTAATGATGAAGTGGTTGATACACCGCCTAAAGAATTAGAACTTTTATATCACCTAGCTAAAAACCCAAATAAAGTTTTTACAAGAGATGTTCTCTTGGATGAAGTTTGGGGGTTTGAGTACTATGGAGATAGCAGAACAATTGATGTTCATATAAAACGTCTAAGAGAAAAATTAGAAGGTGTAAGCGAAAAATGGAGTTTAAAAACTGTTTGGGGTATTGGCTACAAATTTGAACTTCGAGATTAGTTATGTAAGGGGCGATTTATGAAAAGAGGAATTGCATCGCAACTCTTTTTCGCCTTCAGTGGAATAATAATACTAACTATTAGTGTTTTAGGATTAGTGCTTATATATTTTACAAACCAATATTTTGG